>JAFLBY010000067.1 GCA_017302855.1 Candidatus Kapaibacterium sp. | reverse complement strand
ATAATTGCAGGTCAAAATTCTTTGACTTCAGTTCTTTGTTATCCAAATCCTGCAAATGATCGGGTGACAGTACAATATATGCTCCATGAATCAGGTAGCGTACACTGTGTGGTACGTGATATTCTTGGAAATACAGTCGAAAGTTCAACCCAAGACCTTGAACACGGTATTCAGGCATTCGAGATTGATACGCATCAATTATCTAATGGTATTTATACAATAGAGTTACGTTCTAATGTTGAGCGTGTTGAAGCAAAGATTGTCATTCATCGGTGATAGAATATGCCTCCTTTGTTGAAACACAAAGGGGGCATTATCTGTTATTAATCGTGCTTATAAAATTGCAAAGATGTAGGGTTCTTCGAGTAATTTCTACAAAACGTGTTAATAAAAAAGTGGACCTCAATTTTCATCACCCTCGTTTACATAATAGCATATAAACTGCAATGAGACACAACAGTACCTCTGAGTCAGGGGAAGAGGTACAACGAGGGCACAAATATGAATGGAGAAAGTTATGACATATAATGATATTTGTAGCATTGATACAGAGACAAATTCTGTAAACATAAAACAAACAATACTACACGGAGATCAATCACTTCGAGACGATATATCGAAATTGGGTTCTGGGGTGTGTACTATTCGAGAAAAAGTTCTTTTCTTAGCATCCGTAGAGTATTTCTGTAATAAAAGAGGACAAGTAGTCAGTAACACCTTACATGATTATATCCCTACTCAAAATCAAGAAACATCTCACAGGAATTATATAAAATTGGAGCATGGAGTATTTGACTTTTGTCCGGATTAACAAAATGATACATATAATCTCTAGAGTTACTTTTATCTGAGTATAGAAAAGTATCAACTAACTTGATACATGATTACATTTAGAGGAAAAGTCTGTATCTTTGTAAAAGGTATAACTAATTTATAAAAAAGGGATTTATGAAACATGTTTATTCAATCGTTGTTTTTCTGATAATGATGCCTGCCTTAGCTGCACAAGGTCAAAATCCGATTCTTTTTGTGACACAAGTTCCAACATCAGGATTTACTTCTGTGACACAGACATTTAGTAATCATGTACCATCCATGAACAATGCACCGCGGGGCGGAGACATGATGATACTTTATCCCGATGGGACACTTCGCAACTTGACTCGGGAAGCAGGCTATGGAGATTCTAATGAGATACAAGGTAAAAATAGTATTGCAGTTCGCCAGCCATGTGTTCATTGGAGTGGTAAAAAAGCGCTTTTTAGTATGGTCATCGGCGCACCGACAAAAATCTGGGAAATTTTTGAAGCAAAATGGCAAATATATGAAATTGAGGGACTTGGAAAAGATGAAAAGCCCAAAATTACTAAACTGCCTCATCAGCCCGAAATGTATAATAATATTTCACCAATATATGGAAGTGATGATAATATAATATTTACCTCAGATATGCCCATAACAAAAAAGTCCTATCATTATCCGCCTTTGGATGAATATGAAAATGCACAGGTTGTAAGCGGTTTGTGGAAATTAGATATTGGCACTGGTGTGGCAAAGTTATTACAACATTCTCCGAGTGGTTCTTTTTACCCGAGTATTGATAGCTATGGCAGAATTATATTTACTCGATGGGATCATCTGCAACGCGATCAGCAAGCAGATTTAGATAGATCAGGTCAGCCTTACGGTACTTTTAATTATGAAAGTGAAGACTCATTGGCGCAACCTCTTCAAAGTAGGGCAGAGGTTTTTCCCGAGCCAAGGACAAAAAATAATCCCGATTTTAATCCATTATTTTCACCGCATACCTTTAATCAATTCTTTCCATGGGAAATGAATCAAGATGGAACTGAAGAAGAAACAATTAATCACGTAGGAAGGCATGAATGGGGCGGTACTTATACAGAACCTTCATATCCGGCAGATAAAAATTTACGTTATATTATTAGAAAAAATTGGGTAAAAAATTCATATAGTTTACGTGGTGATTCCGGTCCATTTCAAATTAAAGAAGACCCTAACAATCAAGGTGTTTTTTATGCTGCTGTTTCGCCCGAATTTGCTCATGAAACATCAGGTCAATTAATTAGGTTTTCCGGTAAATTACATGAAAACCCTGAAGAAATGATTATTAATGAAATTACTCACTCTTCGACTGCGGGTTCCGTTGAACTTGGACAAACAGCCAATGTTCATCATAGTGGGCGATACAGGGATCCTTTACCATTAACAAATGGCACTCTGCTTGCAGTTCATAGTGAAAGTAAAAATCCAAATGGAAATAATGGAACTTCATCGCAACCAAAGATTCGATATAATTTCCGCATAAAAACCTTACGTCAAGAGATAATTGACGGGAAACAGTTATATGTTGCTGATAAGCCACTTACATCAGGAATAGTTCGCGGCGTGAAGTATTACAATGGTAATGATTATTTTATCACTCAGAATGATACATTGTGGGAGTTAGAGCCTGTTGAAGTAACAGCGAGAACTGTTCCTCCCATGAAAAAAGAAACAACATTATCTTCGAGCGAATCCGATGTTTTTTCTGAAATAGGGGTGGATGAACAAATATTTCGTAAGTGGATGAACGATAATAATCTTGGATTAATCGTAAGTCGTAATGTGGTCACCCGTGATAGAAATGATGATAATCAGCCATTTAATTTACGTGTTCCGAATGGTGTTGAGCATATCGTTAATGATGGTACTGTCTATGATGTGGAATATATGCAGATATTCCAAGCTGATTTAATACGTGGGCAGGGTGGAGCAGGAGGTCATACGACACCTAACCCCGGACGACGTGTTTTGCCTCAAATTCTTCATCATGAACAATCATTACTTATGAATAATGATAAAAATAATAAAGTAAAGGGTAGTGTGAAAATAGCTTCTGATGGATCTATGGCGGCTATTGTTCCTGCTCACCGTGCATTGTCATGGCAACTTACCGATGGAAAAGGTACACCTGTGGTTCGTGAACGATATTGGGTTACTGTTCAATCGGGAGAAATTCGTGTATGTGCATCATGTCACGGCGTCAATACCGTTGATCAACTCGGTTTGAGTAAACCAATACATAAACCGGAAGCATTGCGTCAATTACTCCAACATTGGAAAACACAAGTAATTAGTGGACATTCTGATGAATTTACAGAAGATAAGAAAATATTGACCATATCGCCTAATCCTGCCGAAAACAGTGTGAATATTATATGTTCAATACCTGAAAATGATAATATAATTGCTGTGGATGTCTATAATATTTTCTCTCATAAGGTGTATTCTTTGACATTGAATGATAATCCGAAAAATTCATCTATCCCTTTAACGTTGCAAAATTATTCTGATGGTGTATATTTTATACAGGTAAGAACACAGAAAAATTATTTACTATCTGAAAAATTGATTATTAAACATAATTAGTTATCGAATAGATATTGTATGTTTGACTAAATAGATATTTATGAAAAAAGTAATAGTTTTTGGTGCTTCCGGCAATGTAGGTCAAAACGTTGTTAAAGAACTTGTTGAACAAAATTATGAAGTTACAGCCGTTGTTCGTACTCAAGAAAAAGCACAGCAGTTATCAGAATTGACTATGAACTATGTCATAGCTGATGTGCAACATAAGGAAACTTTATGTGGAATATGCGATGGTTTTGATATTGTCATATCAACGCTGGGAAAAAGCGTCTCACTTAATGATAAAAGTAAGTCTTCTTTTTATGACATAGATTATTTCGGAAACAAATATATTCTTGATGAGTCGAAAAAAAGTAAAGTAAAGAAGTTCGTTTACCTGTCTGCAATCCATGCAGAAAAATATCAACATTTTCTCTATTTTAAAGCACATCACAATTTCTCAGAATTATTGATAACCTCCGACATTGACTATTCAATTGTAAAAGTACCTGCAATTTTTTCTGCTTTTTTAGATGTTATGGATTTAGCAAAAAAAGGACATCTTGTAACATTAGGCGACGGACAATGTAAAACCAATCCGATTTATGAAGGTGATGTTGCTAAGGTCATCGTTAATGCAATTAAAACTCCATTTTCGATTATTGAAGCCGGTGGATCAAGAATTTATACAAGGAAACAGATTAATGAACTTATTCAACAGTCGGTTAATCCTACAAAAAAGTGTCGTCATGTCCCTGTGTTTTTAGTGGGGCTGTTACTTCCATTTATCAAAATTTTTGATAAAAATACTTATGATAAACTCTCCTTTTTTCTTGAAGTTACGCAACACGATGTTATTGCCCCGATGGTAGGAGATTCGAGTTTAGAGGAGTACATACGTATGAGAGTGTCACATTAATTTAGTGTTTTATTGAATGTAATAGCTCTCCTTGATTCGCAATAAGTAACCCATCAGCTTCCGTACATTTTACCCAAAAGAAAGAGAATAAAATGGGAGTTTCTTTTCCTTTTGCATGATATTCATAATGTTCCCATGTTTCTGCGGGTTTTGTTTTAAGTGGACAATGAAAAAAATGACGATGTTCAATGTAGCTTTCAATGCCGCTTTGGACAATCGTCTTTGCCTCCCCCAAGTATTCAGGTTTATGAGTGTAGTAAATACCTGTCTCTTCCTCAATCTCACGAATGATGGTTTCTTCAGGCGTATCACCGTCCTCAATTGTCCCTTTGGGAACTTGGATGCCTGCTTCGGGAAAATCCGGTTGTCTGAATACCAACAGTTCTTTATCGAAAGTTATATAGGCGAGTGACTTTAGTTTGATTTTCATGATGCGTATGATATTTGTCAGTGATTGCTACATTGTTTTGCTGTAAATTGCAAATGTACAGATATTTGGGTAGAATACATATATAGTGTAACAAGTTTCTTCATCTGGCATTATTGCTTTAACAATCACATTTGAAAGTCTTTATGAAAAAATTAGTACTCATTGGGATATTCTTTTTCTTAGCTTTAGGTATGGAGTCTGCCCTCGTCCCTTTACCGGATGAAACTAAAGTAATAGAAGACACACTTTGTTTTCAAAGAGATATTTTGCCGATTTTTCATTCTAATTGCGCTATGGCAAAATGTCATGATGCGATTACGCATGAAGACGGATACACATTGCTCACGTATAGTGGAGTGATGAAAGGGATTAAAGCGGGGAACACTTCCCAAAGTAAATTGTATCGTGTTATCAATCAAAATGAGATGCCTCCCGATTGGCGTTTACCTGATTCACTCAAAACTCGCATACGTACATGGATAATGCAAGGCGCATTGAATAATGATTGCTCAAATGCAGGATGTGACAGTACAATTCTTACATCTTCGAGAGCAATACGTCCATTTGTGAATGTAAACTGTCTTGGATGCCACTCCACAACCACAGCTAATGGTGGGATTATATTAGAAACCGATCAACAGTTAGAAGAACAAAAAGATTTGATTGCTTGTGCAGTTATGCACTCTGATGGTTGCAAAGCAATGCCTCCCAATAATGTGAAAGTAACGCAGTGTGAACTTTCTCAAGTACGTGTTTGGGCTTTAGGAGCTGCGTCGTTGATTGAAAATCAATCCGCACACTCCTTTCAAACAATCAGCACTAGTATAGTTGGTGATAAATTGTTAATCAATTTTTCTGATGACATTAACTCTGTGTTGTCTGTGACCATAATCTCGGTTCAAGGTACTTCGTTAAGAACATATTCATTGGCAGAAATCAACCGAATGGAAAGTTCTTTATCGGTTTCATTACCTACACTTGCCTCCGGCGTATATTTTGTTAAAGTCAAGACAAATAAAACGACATTTGCATCGAAGTTCAATTTTTAGATGTGAATCATAATTTCTACATAAAAAAAGCCATCAATTGATGGCTTTTTTTATGAGCGTCAAATTTGATTTTTGGGGATAAGGAAGATTATCAGGACTCCTAGACGCTAAAGTTGGCAATACTCAGACTATCAAACTTCTATCAATTTCATGTTTGTGAGTGAAGAATCGAGTTTCTTTTTTCAAAAAGAGCGTAAACTGAATTTTAGATTATCTGATATTTAGACTTCAAAACATAAAAATGACCGACCAACACGTCATTATGCCGTATTTTTGCTGAACTAACACTATATATCATCTATTCATGAGTCACGATTATACATTACCGGATCATCTATTTTCGGAAATAGATGTTACCGTAGAAACAGCCAAAGAGCTTGGATTAACCGAACAAGAATTTACGTCAATACAGAGTTTAATGGGGAGAAAACCTACATATACAGAATTGGGAATATTTTCTGTAATGTGGAGTGAACATTGCTCTTATAAGAATTCTATCAAGCAGTTAAAGACTTTGCCGCGCTCAGGCGGACGTATGTTGGTGGAAGCCGGTGAGGAAAATGCCGGACTCATTGATGTGGGCGAAGGATATGGCATTGCATTTAAGATAGAGAGCCATAATCATCCGTCAGCAGTTGAACCTTTCCAAGGTGCAGCTACTGGTGTAGGCGGTATATTGCGCGATATATTTACAATGGGAGCAAGACCCGTTGCGGCTCTTAATTCTCTGAGATTTGGTAACTTAGATAGTGATAGAACAAAGTTTTTGCTAAAAGGCGTTGTCCATGGAATTGGACATTACGGAAATTGTTTTGGTGTCCCGACCGTTGGCGGAGAAGTCTATTTTGATGAATGTTATACCGACAATCCATTGGTGAATGCAATGGCTGTGGGTATTGTAGAAGTAGGTAAAACTGCATCTGCAATTTCGCAGGGTGTTGGTAATCCTGTAATGATATTAGGAAGTTCAACCGGTCGTGATGGTATTCATGGTGCTTCATTGCTTGCATCGCGTGAATTTGATGAAAAAACTGAAGATATGCGCCCAACAGTACAAGTGGGAGACCCATTCGCTGAAAAAATGTTGCTCGAAGCATCATTAGAGCTTATTGCTTCCGGATGTGTTGTCGGTATGCAGGACATGGGGGCAGCCGGAATTTGTTGTTCCACATCAGAAATGAGTGCCAAAGGTAAGTCAGGAATGATTGTCAATCTTGATTTAGTGCCTCTACGAGAAAGCACAATGTCAGCGTATGAAATCATGCTGTCTGAATCGCAGGAACGTATGTTGGTAATTGTTGAAAAAGGTAAAGAACATATTGCTCAATCTATATGCGAAAAATGGGATGTGCCGATTGCTACGATAGGTGAAGTTACAGGTGACGGTATTCTGAGATTCTCCCGTAATGGGAAACAAGTCACTGAGTTACAAGCGGAGCATCTTGTACTTGGCGGTTTGGCTCCACAATATGACCGCGAATGGAAAGTTGCCGACTATGTGGCGGAAATAAGGGATTTATCATTTATTGACAGCGAAAAAAGCACTTCAATTGACCATATAAAGGAAGCATTTAAGCTATTGCTTTCCTCGACAACTATCGCAAGTAAACGCTGGATTTATGAACAATATGATTCACAGGTGCGTACCAATACAGTCTCGATTAAAGGTGATGCAGCTGTTATGCGTATCAAAGAATTGCCCGGAAAAGGGTTTGCTGTATGCACAGATTGCAATAGCCGCTATGTATATCTGAATCCATATCAAGGTGGCATGATGGCTGTTGCGGAAGCAGCAAGGAATGTGGTCTGTACGGGTGCATTACCTGTTGCAATTACTAATTGTTTGAACTTTGGTAATCCTTATGATCCAGAAGTATATTGGCAATTCCGTGAAGCGATTCGTGGTATGGGGGATATGTGTCGTGCACTCGACACTCCTGTCACGGGCGGTAATGTAAGTTTTCACAATGAATCAAAAAAACATGCCGTGTTTCCTACGCCGACTATAGGTATGCTTGGCTTGATTGAAGATATGACAAAAACAGTTGGCTCTGGTTTTGTGCAAGCAGATGATATGGTCATATTATTAGGTACGCAGTCGGATGATTTGGGTGGATCAGAATATGTTAAACAGATATACGGAAAAATAGCAGGTGATGCCCCTCATTTTGTTATGGATAAAGAAGTTGCTTTACAAAAAGTAACATTACAAGCTATTCACAATGGTATAATAAAAAGTGCGCATGATTGTTCAGAAGGCGGTTTAGCCCTATGTCTAACTGAAAAAATGATGGCTTCTACCTTAGGAGCAAGCATAGAACTTCCATTTGATGTAAGTGTCGGTAACCTTTTTGGAGAAGCACAAAGCAGAATCGTTGTGACGGTTGAATCGAATCAAGTTGAGGTTTTAGCATCTCTATGCAATCAATACGGTGTGGCAATAACTGTTCTTGGTAAAGTAACGGTTGATGCAACACTGACGATTAATGATATTATCAATATCTCGGCTGATGAAGCGCGAGAAATGTACGAAGGAGTAATACCGTCAATCATGGCTACTGAGTTACACAGTTAAATACTATATTTTTCAATTAATTTGCGAGGGACTATGATCGGAATTTTCCGTTCTACGATTCTGACAAAGATAGCAATGGCTCTGTCCGGCTTAATCTGGATTGGTTTTTCTATTGCTCATTTGTCAGGACATTTTTTATTGTTTGCCGGACAAGAGGCATACAATGCTTATGGTCAGGGGCTTAAAGATTTGGGTCCGCTACTTTGGTTGGGGAGAATTATCTTCATTATCAGCTTTCTCTTACATTCTTTTTCCGGCATACTGCTTCTCAGTAGAAATAAAGAAGCCCGACCCGTGCAGTATAAGGCGAAAAAACCTATTGTATCCACACCGCAAAGCCGTATGATGGCATTAACAGGCATATTGTTATTTACTTTTATGGTCTATCACCTTGCCCATTTTACGTGGGGAGTGGTTCATGCCGAATATTCACACCTTACTTACACGCTAAGCGATGGTCGTGCAGTGCATGATGTCTATACAATGGTAGTCGCCGGCTATCAGAATGTTTTTGTTTGTTTAGCTTATGTTTTGTTTATGTTAGGATTTGGCATGCACTTAAGTCATGCAATAGCCAGCGTTGTTCAGACGCTTGGTTTTAATCATCCTATGTATAATTCCTTAGTAAAAAAAGTTGCTAACGGTTTATCAACCATCATCATTCTTGGGTATATATCTATACCGGCAAGTGTGATGCTGGGAGTTCTAAAATTGACAGGGGGGCATTAAAATTTATGAAATTAGATTCCAAAATACCATCAGGACCAATTGAAAGTAAATGGTCAAATCATAAGTTTGATTTAAAATTGGTTAATCCGGCTAATAAACGAAAATATACTGTTATTGTCGTTGGAACAGGTTTAGCAGGCGCAGCAGCAGCAGCATCTCTGGCTGAATTAGGTTATAAAGTTCTATGCTTTACTTACCATGATTCCCCTCGACGTGCACATAGTATTGCTGCCCAAGGCGGTATAAATGCGGCAAAGAATTATCAAAATGATGGTGATAGCGTTCATCGTTTATTCTATGATACCATCAAAGGTGGTGATTTCCGCGCTCGTGAAGCAAATGTTCATCGTTTGGCAGAAGTGAGTCTCAATATTATTGATCAATGTGTTGCCCAAGGGGTGCCATTTGCACGCGAATACAGTGGCTATTTGTCAAATCGTTCCTTTGGTGGTGCACAAGTATCACGAACATTTTATGCGCGTGGTCAAACAGGTCAGCAATTGTTAATTGGTGCATATTCTGCACTTTCCAAAATGGTGGGTTCTGGTGCTGTTAAGCTCTTCACCCGTAAGGAAATGATGGATTTAGTGCTTGTCAATGGTCATGCACGCGGTATTGTCACACGAGATTTAGCAACAGGAAAGATTGAGAGCTTTGCCGCTGATGCTGTCTGTTTAGCGACAGGTGGTTACAGCAATGTTTTCTATTTATCAACCAATGCAATGGCATGTAATGTTACTGCTGCGTTCAGAGCATATAAAAAAGGTGCCGGATTTGCCAACCCTTGTTATACTCAAATCCATCCGACATGCATTCCTGTAAGTGGTGATCATCAATCGAAGCTTACATTGATGTCAGAATCTCTACGTAATGATGGGCGTATTTGGGTGCCGAAAAAACAAGGTGATAATCGTCCGCCGAGTCAGATACCGGAAGATGAAAGAGATTATTATCTTGAGCGTAAGTATCCAAGTTTTGGTAATCTTTCCCCACGCGATATTGCCTCAAGAAGTGCAAAAGAAGCATGTGATGATGGAAGAGGCGTAGGTCCGGGCGGGCGTGGTGTCTATTTAGATTTCGCAGATGCTATCAGCCGGCTTGGTGAGAAAGCCATCAGTGCTCGTTATGGTAATCTATTCGATATGTATCAACAAATTACGGGCGAAAACCCCTATAAAGTTCCTATGCGTATATACCCCGCACCTCACTATACAATGGGAGGTTTATGGGTTGATTACAACCTTATGAGCACCATTCCGGGTTTGCATGTTTTAGGTGAAGCGAATTTCTCTGATCATGGTGCAAATCGTTTGGGCGCAAGTGCACTCATGCAAGGACTTGCAGATGGTTACTTTGTTATTCCTTACACTATAGGTGGATATTTGGCTGAGGCAAAACAATCTGCTGTAAATACCGATATGACTGAATTTAAACTTGCTGTGAAGCAAACGGAAGAACAGATTGCTAAGTTAATTTCTATCAAAGGTAAACGCTCACCAACATCATTCCACAGAGAATTAGGGTTGTTAATGTGGGATAAATGCGGTATGGCAAGAAATGAACAAGGACTGAAACAAGCTATAGACAAAATTCCGGCAATACGTGAAGAGTTTTGGCAAAATGTGAATGTTCTCGGCGATGCTGCTAATGTAAATCAGTCGCTTGAACTTGCAGGCAGAGTAGCAGATTTTCTTGAGTTCGGTGAAATGATGTGTCATGATGCTTTGCATAGAAATGAAAGTTGCGGAGGTCATTTCCGTGAAGAATACCAGACGGAAGACGGGGAAGCCAAACGCAATGACGATGAGTTTGCTTATGCGGGAGTTTGGGAATATACCGGACTCGGCAAAAAACCCAATCTTCATAAAGAATCTCTTGCTTTTGAAAATGTGAAACTTGCAACAAGGAGTTATAAATAATGAATTTAACATTGCATATATGGCGACAAGAAAATACAACAGCAGAGGGCAGATTTTCTACCTATCGTGTCGAAGAAATTAGCCCTGATATGTCATTTCTTGAGATGCTTGATGTTCTTAATGAACGTTTAATCAATAAAGGAGAAGTGCCTGTAGAGTTTGAACATGACTGCCGAGAGGGAATTTGTGGCACCTGTTCACTTATGGTTAATGGTGTGCCGCATGGACCTGAAAAAGGTACAACAACATGTCAGTTGCACATGAGAAAGTTCAAGGATGGCGATGAGATAACAATTGAACCTTGGAGAGCAAAGGCATTTCCTGTTCTCAAAGACTTAGTTGTTGATCGAAGTGCATTTGATCGTATCATTCAAAAAGGCGGCTATATTTCCGCAAATACGGGTAATGCTCCCGATGGTAATGCAATACCAATTCCTAAGCCTGACGCAGACTGGGCTTTTGAGGCAGCGGCTTGTATTGGTTGCGGCGCATGTGTTGCGGCATGTAAGAATGCGTCTGCAAGTCTTTTTGTTGCGGCTAAAGTCACACATTTGGGGTTATTGCCTCAGGGACAGCCTGAACGCTATTTGCGCGTGACGGCAATGGTCGAACAAATGGATCAAGAGGGTTTTGGGTCATGCACCAACACGTATGATTGCGAAGGAGCTTGTCCTAAACAAATCAGTGTTCGTAATATTGCGCGTATGAACAGAGATTATCTTAAAGCTAAGATTATGGGTAACTAACTTCATTCTTACTATTAAGCGGTTTGGGATTTTTTCTCAAACCGCTTTTTTTTCTCCCTCGTTTTCAGTAAATTGTTTGGTGTTTCTTTGTAATAAGCAGCGCACCAACATATCCAAATGCACATCTTTATATTGTTACCGTGCATCATTGTTTTAATCACTACCGTCCATGAAAGGTGTATTGGCATGAATAAGAAGAATTTGCTGCCATTTTTCATCTTCTGTTTCATTACCGTTGAGCTTTTTGCTCAAGATAGTGACTTTGCGCTATCCGATCCATTACAACCCGGAAAAGTGATGTATCCGTCGTTTATTGGTGCTGAAATAGCAATGGGGCAAAGCTTACAGCAGGGTGACTTGAGAGCCGAGTTCTGCGATTGTTTACCATTTAAAGATGGCAGGGGCTTACGTTTCGACATAGGTGGTAAATGGGAAAGTTATATAAGCAATCGCCTTGCTTATGGCTTTGGATTCGGGTTTTCGTACACAACTAATTCTGCCGCTTATCAGGAGGTTTCTGATTATCAGTTCATAGATAATGGGAATGTTATTGCTACGGTTCCTGTTCGAACACAACAAACAATGAACACCTCATTTTCGGCAATTACCTTTAGCCCTTTCATCAAAATTTATCCTTTAAAGCGTCTTTGGTTTCGTATTGTCCCACGCATTGAATACGTAGTGGGAAGCACACAAGAACAGACTTTGGATTTGCTTCAAAGAAAAGCAGTCAACAGAGACGGGAATGAGTTTGAGTTGTCTTTCGACCCTTCGGATCCAAAACTTGCAGACAAAAAAGTTACAACCACACGAGCAACTATACAAAATAGCGAGTTTGCTTCATTACGAGCGCTTCAACTTGGACTTGTGCCGTCGATAGGATTTGATTTTAGAATAGGAAACAAGGTGGTGGTTTCTCCTAATGTTCAGTTAAATATACCACTTACAAGTTATTCAACACAATCGGAATCTTTCAAAATTTTGGCGTGGCAATTTGGTCTTGATGTCAAGTTTCGGCTTGGGAAGTCAGTAATTGCACCAGCTAAAAAATAGACAATTTTTCCTAAAGAAAAAAATATTTATCAGATATTTGGCAATGAATAGAGAAATACCGTAATTTTATCTTTTGATATTATACAATAAATAGTAAGTACACAGTTTTTTCATTATCTGGAGTTAGGGGTCTGCCCATGAAACAAGTGCGTCTCTTTATCTTGACATCAGCGATGGTCTGTTTGATGTTTTCGCCGATGGTGTCCAAATCAACACCACTTTCGCTATTGGTTAAAGCAATTCATGAATCACAAGTCACCGCTGTAAAGCCTGAACTTTTCCTCATGGCTGCTATCATAACAGAACCGCCGCAATCGGCAATGGAAGAAGATGAAAATGTCAATATTCTCAATACTGACAAGATTCGCATCATCAACTTGGGTAAAGTAATCAATCATGACAATGTTGACTACGCGCCTACTGTGAGTGCTGACGGTAAAACATTGTTCTATGTGAGTAATCGTCCCGGCAGTATTAAAAAGTCAAGCGGTGATTTATCACATGACTTTTGGGCTTCAAAAAAAGCATCCAACTTGGATACAAACTTCTCAGATCCTTACAATATTGATTTGGAATCTAAGTTTGGAGATTTGAGCGTAAACACTACTCTCAATGAAGGTGCCGCCTCTATTGCCGCAGATCGCCAGACATTGGTCTTTACAGGCTGTAACCGTTCTGATGGTTTGGGCGATTGCGATTTGTATATAACCGAGATTGATGGCGACAAGTGGTCAAAACCTAAAAACCTCGGCAAAAATGTCAATTCTTCTTCTTGGGATTCACAGCCCTCAATCGCACCAGACAAAAGCCGTATCTACTTCAGCTCAAACAGACCGGGACCAAATGGTTCAGACAATTTCGACATCTGGTACTCCGATTACGATTTTGATTTAGAAGATTGGAAACCGGCAGTGAATATGACCGGCATCAATACCGGTGACCGCGAAAGAGCACCTTTCATTGCTGCTGATAATACCACACTATTTTTCTCATCAGACGGACACTCTCCCAATCTTGGTGGACTTGACTTCTACAGCACGACCAATGATAATGGCAAGTGGAGCAAACCCCAGCATCTTGGTACACGTTTAAATACATCCGAAGATGAAGAGTTTATCACATTGCCTGCATCCGGTGATGTTATCTATTTCTCTAGCCGTCGCTCAGATTTGAAAGGATACCAAGGCAGCTTAGATGTCTTCATGGCTTTTGTACCGTCATTCTTTAAAGCTGTTATTCTTTCCGGTGTTGTTCTTGATGAATGTACTGATGAGAATATTCCTGCAAGTATTTCCGTACGCAATACCGTCACAGGAAAAGTGTTCAAAGACACTCTTAATACAAGTTCCAAGAAAGAATTTCAGTTGATTATTTCCAATACCGACTTCGGTAATCCTAAAGATTCCATCAAAGCAGCTGATTTTGAGATTATAGCTACGAACCCAACCTATGGCGAAACGAAGAAAGTTGTGACGATAGACAAACCAAAGCAAACCAAAGATCGCAAAAAAGCTGAAGAGAAAAATGAAGTAAAAGTGACATTAAAACTTGGTCAAAGACCAGTTATTGGTGCAGAAATGGAGTTTTCAGACTTTATTAAACGTGCTTCCAAAAAAGACCCTTCACTTAGTAATTGGAAGGGATTGGTAATGGAGGAAGTCAAAACACGCGAATTGTATCCTTTGCTTAACTATGTGTTCTTTGATGAAGGATCTGCCGAATTTCCAAAACGATACATCATGTTTGATAATGCCGCTAAAACTGCTTCCTTTAATGATGAAGCAATCCCGGGTGGTACTTTGGAGAAATATTACAATGTTCTGAATATCTATGGCTATCGCCTGAAAAAATATCCGAATGTAAAAGTTGAGATTCTTGGTTGTTTTGACAATGCAATGCCGACAGAAAAAAGCATGGATTTAGCTCAAAAACGTGCTGATATAGTATATAATTATCTCAAAGAGATTTGGGGTATTGCAGAAAACCGCTTAACGAAAAAAGCTCAAGGTTATTCAAAGTTAGCATCAAAAACCGGAGACCCGGACCCACAAAGTAAAACGTATGCTATGGTTGAGAACAGACGTTCAGAATTATGGTTCTCCGGTGATCCCGAAGATGTATGGCAAGTAATGAAACCAATCCTTGACATTGATCCCAAGATTTTCCCTTCGCCGACAGAGATGAATTTCACCATGAAAAATGGTATTGAAGAAGAGCTCGTTGCTGCGCGTCGTATCGAAGTTAAACGCGGTGGACAACCATGGAATACATTGTCAAATGTAGGAATTTCAGAGCCAACAGCTAAATGGAATTGGGAAAATTCAAAAGCTGATGAATTATCAGAAACAGTCACCGAAGAAACACCGTTCGAAGCACGCCTCATTGTTACAAGTAAACGAGGCATGGAATGTATTTCAGACCCGATTACAATAAAAGTAAAGGTCGTGAATTATACTAAAGATAAAATTCCTACTGATAGCTTGTTTACACGTGAAAAGTATAATCTTATTCTGTTCCCATTTGATAGATCCGATGCAGGTCCATTTAATGAAAGAATCTTGAAGGAATTTGTATATCCGCGATGTGCCTTCGATTCACGAATTGGTGTTGACGGACACACCGATGTTGTTGGTATGTTCGATTATAACCAGAAATTGTCGGGCAGACGCGCTGAAACAGTTAAAACCGGTATAAATTCATTTACAGGTGGAAAATATAATACACTTGAGTCCAAAGGTGATGGGGAAGAAAATCCTCTGTTCGACAATTCATTACCCGAAGGTCGTATGTATAACCGTACTGTACAGATTAATATTTCAACACCGATTAAAGACGAGTAATACACTTTCAGCATAAGTTTTCTGAACCCTACTGTTTCCGCAGTAGGGTTTTTTTATTCAACAAATATGAAGATATATGAGTGATTTATTGATAAAATGGGTTGTGAATGCTGCGGCATTATTGATTGGTGTAAAGGTATTGAGTGGTGCAGAAATTAAAGGATTTGGTACTGCTATGTTCGTCGCAGCCATCATTGGTGTACTCAATGTGTCGCTCAGACCTGTGCTGTCATTTTTTTCATTTCCTATAATTCTCTTATCTTTGGGCTTGTTTACATTAGTGATAAATGCAGGTATTATCATGATCGCTGCCGCAATATCGGAAAATTTCCGTATCGGTTCATTCTGGAATGCATTAATCATTGGCGTAATACTGAGTATTACCAACACCATCGTTAATTTTGTTATTGACTAATTTAATCAAAGAGTTATGAGTACTGTACTTTCATCTCCATCGAAACAAGTGTGGTTGCGCACTGTCATGATATGTTTGTCAGCATGTGTTCTTTCTATCTCAGCCGTGAGTTGTGATTCTGTCACCGATACGGTTGCAGATCTTGTGATGTCACCATCTGACGACAAAAGACTTGGTGAGCAAATTGATGCTCAGATCAGGAATACTCCCAATGAGTATCCGTTGCTAAACAGTGCATCTGCCAATGCTTATGTGCAAACAATGGTCAATGAACTTATCAAGGCACCTGAAATCAAATATCGTGATTTATTTGCCTATAAAGTTGAGGTTATTCGCGATGATAAGACAATAAATGCATTT
>JAFLBY010000066.1 GCA_017302855.1 Candidatus Kapaibacterium sp. | reverse complement strand
TCCGTCAATCACATTGCATATTCTCAAAGAAAACAAAGGATATGCTTATGCTGTTAATGTTGCAGCATCATTGTTGGATTCTGAGTATATGTTGCTTATCAATGCAGATACTCGTTTTTTGCCGGACAGTATTCGATTACTAGTTCATAGTGCACAAACATTACCGGACGGAGGTGTATGGGGGATGCAGCAACTCTATCACGATTATTCTTGGCAGCGCAGCTATGGTTCTTTCCCTTCGCTCAAACACACTTTTGCCGATGGTTTGTTTCTTGTAACACTATATCGCAAGTGGCTAGCATTACGCCATACGTTTTTACGCCCAACAAAACCTTTTCCCGTTCAATATGTGGATGGTGCCGTTATGCTGATACGTAAAAGTGTCTTTGATGAACTTCATGGATTCGATGAACGGTATTTTTTTTATGGTGAAGAAACTGATTTCTGTCGCCGTGTTCAAGCGCAAGCACATCGCAAGTGTTATATTGTCCCTACAACGACTGTGATTCATTATCGTGGCAAAAGTTCACAAAATTCCGGCGGAGCAAATGAGTTTTATCTCAAGAATCTTTTTTCCGGAATGTTGCGCTGCGCATCACAATATTCCTCGTATAAAACATTAGTCAAAATACAACATTGGGAAATAACATTTGCACATCTAAAATCAGTATTGTTTAAGTTACTATTTCTCATTACCAAAAAAGATATTTTTCACAAGAAGTATCTTTATTACAAAGCTTCTAAGGAAATTTGGCTTTCACTCCGTCCATTTATTGATGAATTATGTCTTACACAATAGCAATCGCTTATAGAATATATCCGGGAATCTCCAAAACGCCGGCATTTTTCTCGGATAATAAAATGAAAATGGCTGAAGTATGTTTTGCATCGTTCATACAAGCACTGGAAGGATTGGAATATCATATTTGGGTTCTGTTTGATAATTGTCCTAATGAATATGAAGCGATGTGTTTACGTCATTGTAAAGCGGAGTCCATGACATTCCTCCATTATAAAGGAATTGGCAATGCACTGACATTCGAGCAGCAGATACTCATATTGGAACAACAACATTTTTCAGACAATATTATGTTTGCCGAAGATGATTATTTCTATTTACGGGATTCTATCCGATTATCCCTTGAATGTCTCTGTGGTATGAAGGATGCTCATTTTGTTACACCCTATGATCATCCTAATTATTATACATTACCACTCCATCAACATAAAAGTGAATATCGTCAGATAGGTAATCAAATATGGAAAACTGTTAATGCAACATGTTTAACATTTTTAACTACCAAAAAGCAATTAGAGTATGTAAAAAGTATTTTTTTAACATATAAGAAAAAAAACTATGATGCAAGTATGTGGTTAGCAATTACTCAACTGGGTCTCTGGTCATCGTCGTTCTTGTTCGCTGCATTAAAGGATTCCATGCATAAGCGAATTCTTGTAAAATTATATCTTTTTTCGTTACTTCACATCGTGTTTAAACCATCGAGAAAGTTATGGGCGGCACAACCATCTCTGAATACGCACTTTGAAAAAAATGACCTTGCCAAAGATATAGACTGGAAATACCATGTAGAACATATAGCGCATAGTATCGGTATTGATGAATAATGTGATATTGTTGCATTGAACCGATTTGAAGTGTTACTGTGAGCTTTGAGAGTGAATAATCAATTCCAATATTAAGTTTTCATAACATAAGATTGTCTGTTGAAAATTTTTCTTATATTATAAGAGTTTATTAGGAAATTATGTTATCTGACTTTACTTTAAGTCATTTAAAAAAACATATTAAGACAGGAGTGCAACAATGAAATTATTATTGATTTCGCTTGAAAAGAAAAACAAAGAATTACAACAAAGAATTGATCTTTTGGAAGGGAAAAAATAATGAGAACATATTTCTATGGATGCTTTGTTGTTGTCATGCTGACATTGCACAGTTGCGGTGGTGATGATGTTCCGGTAAAACCGCCCCCCACCGACCCATGTGCCGGAAAATTGCGGACATCTGCTGATTTTACGATAAAAGAAATTCTTTCTGATACAGTGTGGTTCTTTACCGATACTGTATTTACTCAAAATTCTATTGAGTTTGAAGCCGTTCAAGATAATCGTGAATATACTTGGAAAGTAGGTAATGATGAAAGAACATGGAATACAAAAAAAATTCGATTAAATTTTATAGGTACCCGAGGTACAATACCAATCCGATTAATTGTGAAAAATAACACTGTTGATACAGGATGTAATCCTGGAGATAAAGGTATTGATACTGTAACGAAATATTTGACGATACTTGGTTCTAATGATTTAGCTATTGTGGGAGCATATAAGGGATATAATGTTGATAATCCTAATGATGTCTTTACCGTCACCATACGCTCAACAGAATATAGAGGTAGATCATGGCTTGAAATCATGAATATCAATAAAGGATGTTTTGATACAACCAATTCGAGTAATTTATATGTAAATGTTGCCAATAAAGGGTTAACGTTCTCTAGTGTTTATACCACCCCGATGAGAGATATATGTTGGGATCCTCGAGGTGTTGCGAGATTGTATCCTGATAGAAATCATGTTGTCATTCATTATGATGTTGTGGATCAAAATCAGGACATTCCTTTAAAAGATAAAAAAATACGAAAGTATCACACATTCAAGGGAGTACGACAATGAAAATTATAAGTAAGGGATATTGAGTCTTATTCCCATCGAAATAAAAAAAGCCATTCTATCAAGAACGGCTTTTGTATTTGTTATGTAATGTCAAGCTTAGTGGCGATTTCCGCGATCATCTCTTCTATCATCATGGCGGCGGTCACCACCACCTCTTCTATCATCATGGCGACGGTCATCTCTTCTATCATCATGACGGCGGTCACTACCACCTCTTCTATCATCATGGCGACGATCATCATAACGACGGTCATTACCGCGATCTTCACGTGGTGGACGACGACGCTCTTCATAGCCCTCGGGCTTTTCTTGCAGAGCTTTACGGCTGAGTCGGAATTTACCGTCTTGCTGAATTTCAAGTAATTTGACTTCTATTTGCTGACCATTTTTGAAGCCATCGGCAAGATTTTCATAGTCTTCATAGCCGATTTGTGAAATATGGACAAGCCCTTTTGTTTTCGGTAAAAATTCTACGATAAGTCCTAAGCCCTCACGAACTTCTTTAATCGAAGCGGCATAGACACGTCCAACTTCAGGAGGTCTGACAATATCCTCGATACGGCTCATCGCTTTTTGGGCTGCTTCATTGGAGCGTGCCGCAATAACCACTTTACCGTCTTGTTCAATATTAATTTCCGTACCTGTATCAGCACAAATTGAGCGAATGGTTTCACCACCGGAACCAATAACAGCCCCAATAGCTTCTACGGGAATATACATTGTTGTTAAGCGAGGCGCATAATCAGATAATTCATTGCGATGTTCTGCAAGTCCTTCATTCATTTTACCAAGAATATGGAGTCTGCCTTCGCGCGCTTGAAGCAAGGCATTACGCATAATATCAATGGTTAAGCCCTCGATTTTAATATCCATTTGGCAAGCTGTGATTCCATCGGAAGTACCGGCAACCTTGAAGTCCATGTCACCAAGAAAATCTTCATCACCGAGAATATCAGATAAAATTGCCACGCCATCATCTTCTTTAATCAATCCCATTGCTATACCCGCAACAGCTTTTTTGAATGGTACACCGGCATCGAACATTGCCAAGCTGCCTGCGCATACCGTAGCCATAGATGATGAACCGTTCGATTCGAGAACATCCGACACTATACGAAGAACATAAGGGAAATCCTCTTCTTTAGGAGCCACCATGCGTAAAGCACGTTCAGCTAAATTACCATGCCCGATTTCGCGACGACTTGTGCCGGTCATTCTTCCAACTTCACCTGTGCTGAATGGAGGAAAATTATAATGAAGCATAAAGCGGCGATAAGCGGTAGGTAAAAGTCCGTCCACCATTTGTTCATCCAGCTTTGTGCCGAGAGTGACAGTGGTAAGACTTTGTGTTTCGCCGCGAGTAAACAGTGCCGAACCATGAGCACGTGGTAAAACACTTGTTTCAACAGAAATGGGGCGAATTTGTGTGGTGTTGCGACCATCAAGACGACGATTTTCGTCAATAATCATGCGGCGCATTTCCGATTTTTCAATTTTAGAAACAATCTTGGCAATTTTACTTTTACGAAGAGCGAGTTCCTTTTCATCTTCGAGAGGCATTTTTTCATTGACAGCATTGTTTGCTTCTTCTTCTATGGCAACTCGGAAAGCCGAACGCTCTTCTTTACCGGATTCGGTACGTATCTGAGTGCGAACTTTGTCTGAGATTGTTTGTTTAATGATTTCAACAAGTTCTTCATTGACTTCTTCTGCATTGATAGCAATTTTCTCTTTACTTGTCAAAGCCATCAATTCTCTTTGCAAGTTATTGAGAGCACGAATATTATCATGAGCAAATTCCAGAGCCGCAAGGAAATCATCTTCGGAAATTTCTTTGGAACTTCCTTCAACCATATTAAGTGCTGTATCCGTGCCGGCGACTGTCATTTCAAGATCGGAGAGTTCTAATTGTGCGAATGTAGGATTGCAAATAAATTCACCATCCACACGCGCTACGGTTACTTCGGAGTATGGACCTTTGAAAGGTATATCCGAAATCATCAATGCTGCAGAAGCTGCTGTTGCCGCAAGTGTATCTGCATCATGTTCACTGTCAAAAGAATAGACGGTAGCCACAATTTGTGTTTCATGCCGCCATTCTTTCGGGAAGAGTGGTCGAGCAGGTCTGTCAATCAATCTTGCGCTAAGTATTTCCTTTTCGGAGGGTCTGCCTTCGCGTTTGAAAAATCCTCCGGGGATTTTACCTGCCGAGCCGAGTTTCTCGCGATACTCAACGGTCAGCGGTAAAAAATCAAGATCTTTGGGGGTATGACCACATGTTGCTGTGACCAAAACCATTGTGTCGCCATAGCGCACCATGACGGAGGCATTGGCTTGTTTGGCAAAACGTCCTGTTTCAAAGGAATAGTCTTTGCCATTGAGTTGCATTGTTACTGTATGCATCATAAATAGAAAAATATATATGCGCAGCGGTAAGCATACAACAAGGAAAATGTCGAAGTTCTGAGCGGAGAGTAAATCCGGTTTGTCTTACGGTTCTGCTCTTCACTCAGAGTAACGTTATCTTCATTGTATTTGTGCTTGTTAAACAGTTAAGTCTTATGTACTGCGCGGTTTACAAATAGCAACGGCACAGTAAACTGTGCCGTTGGGGGATAATTATTTACGTATGTTGAGTGCGGCAATTACTGCACGATAACGCTTAATGTCTGTGTGTGTGAGATAATCAAGCAATTTGCGTCGTTTACTTACCATCTTGATAAGACCACGACGATTGTGATGATCTTTGGGATTCTGTTCGATATGTTTGGACAAATCGCCGATATGCTCGGTTAAAAGGGCTATCTGCACCTCGGGTAAACCCGTATTCGCAGCAGAACCACCAAATTTAGCAACGATTTCCGCTTTACGCTCTTGTGTAAGCATTCTTTGTCTCCGGCTTTTCTTTTGATTGTAAAAATTTAGCTTGCAAAATTAGAGAAAAAAAAGTTATTGACAATACAGAAACAATGTGTGGACAATGATTTACCCTTGTTTTTTTCATTGTTTGATGGTAGTGGCACGCTCCAAAGTGACAATATAGTACTCTATTCCCCCTGCCCAAATCGGCGAAAAAGTGGCAATCATTTCTTTTTCTTGCACCTGTAATGATATGCGTAATGTGCCTTGGCTGACGATATTGTCAAGCAATGTGTTGCTCTGTTCGCTTATGCCGTGTATTGGTGTACTAAGGTTGAAGAACGAATGACCTATAATATCGAAATCAGCAGAAAGTTCCGCGATGCTTCTTATGTTCGCTTCAAGGACAATTCCTTTTTTATCAACGACTAAAAGACAATTTACCGCATTGTCCGCCATCGAGCGAAGAATATCACAACGATTATCTGAACGTTCTTTGGCTTTTTGTGACTCATGTGCTCGCAGTTTTTGCTGTTGATAATCTATAGTCATATCTGCAATACGCAATGTCGCTTTATCAAGATTATGTTTGAATACGCGGTATCTGTTGTGACGACTCGTGACTTCCATTCCAATACAGTCTATTGTTGATTCATGGGTATTCGGATAAAGCATAACATCGAAGAATCTCTTATGATTATCTATGGTGACCGAGAAAAATGCAGAAGTAGCAATACCGGATTGCAAGACATATCCTATTGGATGAGAGAAATCATTCCACTCAGTTTCCCAGACAATATCAGATAATGTGAATTTTGCAAGCGATGTTGTCGTTCTTTGATGAAAAAGTATATCGGAGTCTGTGAAGGTGCATTCAAGAAAGCAGGTATTGGTGCCAAATTGCGGTTCAGGGACAAATGATGGTGTCCTTTGATGTAAGGCAGCCGGTATAAATGTACGCAATAAAGATGTAAAGAGCACATCGGCTTCTTGTACAGGAGGTCGTGGTACAAGGATTGAATTTATATGTCCCACAAGCCGTATCAGTACTGAACGATTCGGTAAGGCAACGGCATTTTCCCATTTATTGACAGTGGGTAAAGATAAGCCCATCAATTCTGCTAAATCCGCCTGCGACAATGGCAAAGATTGCATACGGAACCCCATCACTGACCGCAAAAGGGTAACATTATGAGAAAAGAGTACACGCACTTTTTCCTCGACACCTTCAAGGTCAATTTTACGATTGCCGGATGCTATTGCTGCTAAATACCGAGATTGTAATTCAGCTTCGATGACTTGTAGTTGAGTATATGCTGCATTCATAACACTACAAAAATTGTACTTTTTTGCGAATCAATGGATAAGTATAAGTACGGATATTCATATTATATCTATCAATACGCTATGTTTTGTAAGTTTTAGTGAGAAATTTCTATGCCATAATGATAGCCTATCGTCTGTCAGGCAGCCGCTTTTCGGTTTCAGATTTTTGAATGTCCGTCCTACTAACGTATCTTTGTAGAAAAGTTTATCATATACAGGTATCAAACCTTGGCTTTATGGCTATGTTTATATTAGACATTGAGTCATGTACTTTGATGGAACAGGCAAATTTTTTTCCTGATTTCGATTGCATCAATGTTTCGGTATATGTAATTTACTCACAAATCATTGCGATGGCATTATGGTGATTATACTCTTCGGTGCTCCCGGGGTGGGAAAAGGAACTCAAGCTGCTCTTTTGGCAGAAAGAAAAAATATTAAGCATTTGTCAACCGGTGAAGCATTCCGTGCAGCAATTCGTGAAGGTACTGCCATGGGAAAAACCGCTCAAGAATATGTGGAAAGCGGGCGTTTAGTTCCCGATGAAATCGTTACAGGCATCGTTGCTGAAACTATAGCCAAACCGGAGTATGCAGAGGGATATATATTGGACGGCTATCCGAGAACGGCATCGCAAGCACATGCTTTGCAAGAAATTCTCGAAAAGCAAGGCACAGATGTTGATATTGTCGTTAATATTGATGTTGATAATGATGAAATTATCAACCGTATGCTTTTACGCGGACGCAAGGATGATACGCGTGAAGTGATTGCAGATCGTTTGGCGATTTATAATAATGAAACGGCACCGCTGCTTGCATTTTTTCAGGAACGCGGTAAATTACAGTCCATAGACGGCAATGCCGAAGTTGAAGAAGTATATTCTCGAATTGAAAAAATAATCTTCGGATAAATAATATTCTATAGCGTAACGGCTACCAATAAAAGAAAAAGGCATTACTCCTCTTGTGGAATAATGCCTTTGTTATTATTCATAACGCAATGCTTCTATCGGGTCTAGTTTTGATGCTTTCCATGCCGGATATGCACCAAAAAATACTCCAAGAAAAGTGCAAACACCAATACTGATGCCAATCCAATGAAGAGGTACGGCAACGACAGTTCCTAATATCAGCGATAAAAACACACCGCCCATTAACCCCAAGATAATGCCTATGCCACCGCCTAATTGACAAAGAGTTATGGCTTCAATAATAAATTGCTGCAAAATCCAGCGTCTTTTTGCACCAAGGGCTTTACGCACACCGATTTCACGTGTTCGTTCTTTTACCGTTACAAGCATAATATTCATAATACCCACACCGGCAACCACTAAGGCAACAATTCCTGCACCTATGCCAAAAAATCCCACATATTTTGTGAATCCCTCAAATTGCTCACTCAATGTATTATTCGTATAGTAAGCAAAAGAACTTTCCATCCATGGCTGATCTCCACGAATACCACGCATAATACCGATAGCTTCATCCATTGTTTCATCCACTTTATCAAGGGAAAGTGCTTTCACGGAAATTGCCACAGAAACATCCCATTCATCTGCAATATATTTCATAAATACCGTAATCGGAATAATGACGCGATTATCTAAACTCTGACCTAATACCGAACCACGACGCTTAATTGTACCAATAACCGTAAAATTTTGTTTTTTTATGGTAATGATTTTTCCTAAGGGTGAGCCGACGGGAAATAATTTTTTCACAAGGTCATCGCCAATAACCACAACACGACGATTCATGGACACATCTTCAGAATTAAGCGGGCGACCATATTCAATCATAATATTGGTCGTAATAAAATAGGCATCATCACCACCTGCAACGGAAACATTTTGATCGGTGGAAAGATTACCGTATTTCACTTTTATACCTCCCGTCGAATTTTCTATTCCAACAGCTTCTGCATTTTCTATCATTTTTTGTTGAAATAATTTTGCTTGCTGAAAATTAATATCTTTTCTGCCTCGTAATTTTTTCCACATATCATTGGACATCACAGGCGGAAATTTCTGTAGGACAAAAACTCCTTCTCCCATTTCAGCCATTTGTTTGCTGACTGTTTCATTTAAAGAAGTAACAGCAGTGCCTGAACCAATAATTGCAAAAATACCTATCGCAATACTGAAAAGAGTGAGCGATGAACGCAATTTATGGGAACGAACGGCATCAATTGCCAAGATAACACTTTCAAAAATATTCATGGTTATTCATAGCGTAATGCCTCAACGGGATCTAATCGAGAGGCGCGATATGCCGGAATTAAACCGGCAAAAATGCCAACGATAATAGAAACTATGGAAGCGATGAACAGTAAATGTAAAGGAACATACGGTGTCAGAAAATCAACATCCGGAAAAGCTGATGTGATAGCAAAAATTACCGTAGCACATAAAAGAAAACCAATAAAAGCTCCGAATAAGCACAGCGTACTCGATTCGACAAGGAATTGCCACATAATAGAGCGGTTTTTTGCTCCCAATGCTTTACGAATACCAATTTCCTTTGTACGCTCTGTGACGGAAACAAACATAATATTCATAATACCGATAATACCGACAAAAAAAGATAACCCTGTCAGTCCTATGCCTATACCCCACACATAAAGACGTAATGTACTGATTTCATCACGAAACATTTGTGATTCATTAATAGTAAAATCATCTTCTTCACCGGGCTGCAAATTACGCACCTGTCTTGCAATTACACGTGTTTCTTCCCGCACTTCATCCAATAATTCTTGCGAACCGGCTTTGACTGCAATTTGAACGCCACGCCGAGCAGTACCGAACATTCCCATAAATGTTTGAATAGGAATAAAGACCTGATTATCTATAAAATCGGTAATAATAGTGCCACGTTTATTGACCACACCAATAACTAAAAATTTCCTGCCATTTATACGCATAATTTCACCAAGAGGGGAGCGATCCGGAAAAAATGCATTGGCAACTTTATAACCAAGAATAACTACTTCGACGCTGTGTACATCTTCTGTTTCGGAAAAAAAACGTCCTTCTTTCAAATTTCCAATAGGTGTATTCACGAAAGGAGCTGTTACACCGACAATACTCACGCTCCCCAATGTATTGCCTTGATAGGTAATTTTTCCACCCCATTTTGAAGCATGCGGTGCGACTAATTCTGCAGTAGTCATTTTCTTTGATGCTTCCAATGCTTGTTGATACGAAATAGGCTTGCGTTTTTGCACAGAACGCCAATCGTCGCTTCCTCCCCAGCTCCATTTATCCACATAGAGCATATCCGTGCCAATGGCATTAATAGTTTTATCAAAGGCATTGTCTAAACCATCAAGGAACCATCCCATCATAATAACGAAAAATATTCCGATGACAATACCGAGAGATGTCAAAAATGCACGGGTTTTATTGGCAATGATTGCTTGATATGCAATACGCGCTGATTCAAAATATTCGCTTATACCCATCATAGCATTATACTTCGGCAGGTGATGGATTAATCGTATCAGACTCTATCATACCGTCACGAATACGGACAATACGATGTGCATGACGTGCTATATCTTCTTCATGGGTGACAAGAATAACGGTGTTTCCATTTTTCCATAATTCACCGAATAAACGCATAATTTCTACACCGGTTTTCGAGTCTAAATTTCCTGTTGGCTCATCAGCTAAGATAATGGATGGCTTGGTAACCAAAGCACGTGCAATAGCAACACGTTGCCTTTGTCCACCCGATAATTCATTGGGTTTATGATGCGTGCGATCTTGCAATCCAACAGATTCCAATGCCGCAAAAGCTCTTTGTTGACGCTCATCTTTTTTTACGCCGGCATAAACCAAAGGTAATTCTACATTTTTAAGAGTTGATGCCCGTGCCAATAAATTAAATGTCTGAAAAACAAAACCTATTTTTCGGTTTCTAATATCTGCTAATTCATTATCATTCATGGTGGCAACATTTTCATTCTCAAATAAATATGTACCTTTTGTAGGAGTATCGAGACATCCCACAATATTCATCATTGTTGATTTTCCGGAGCCGGATGGTCCCATAATGGCAATGTATTCATTTTTACGAATTTGCAAGGATACACTACGCAAAGCATGAACTGTCTCCGCGCCCATTTGATAGGTTTTTGCAACATCCTCTATATTGATTATTATATCATTATTCATATTGTTCATTATTAAAAAGTACGGACATTATTTCTTTTTCTTCTCAGAAGAATTGTCTATGATAATCTTATCATTGTCATTCAATAATTTATTTATTGCTTGAAAATTACCGCTTATTATTTCATCACCTTCTTTTATACCGCTTGTGATTTCTATATATCCTTGGTCACTAAGTCCTGTTTCTACTTTAGTTTGTTTGGCTTTATTGTTAATATTAAGAAAAACTATTGTGGGTGGACGCTTGTTCTTTTCATTTGCTGACTTTTTCTCGGCTGTCATATCTTTAGGTGTATCATTATCAGATTTTTCTTCTGATTGACGCACTGTCACGGATTGCAAAGGAACAGCAATGACATTATGATGTGTTTCGGTTGCAATTTCCACATTACAACTCATGCCCGGTCTTAAACGTTTTTCGGGATTAATAACGCGAATTTTTACCTGAAAATTTGTTACTTCTTCTTGTGTTCCCGTATTAGACATTTTTGCAGAATGAGCTATTTCGACGACCGTACCTTTGATTTGTTCATTGGGCAAGGCATCTACATTGATTGTTGCCGTATCGCCGATTTTAACATAGACAATATCATTTTCGTCCACATCTACTAAAGCATTCATCACTGATAAATCTGCAATACGCATCATTTCGGTACCTTGCATTTGTGCTGTTCCCACAACTTTTTCACCCTGCTCAACACTTAAGGAAGTAACTGTGCCTGCAATAGGTGAATAAATAGCTGTTCGGGATGCCTGCGCTTTGATTTGACGTAATGCCGATAATGCACGTTGATATTCGCTGAGAGTGGATTGATAACGACTTTCAGCGCCCTCAAAAGTAGCTTTTGCTCTATCTAATTCTTCACGTGATGCAAATTCTTTTTGGAATAATTTTGTGATTCTCTCCAAATCAGCTTTGGCACGTTCGCGCTCTGCTTTTACTGCGTCAATAGCAACTTTTGCGGCTTCTGTTGATGCTTCAAATTGCTCAACCTGCGAAGTGATGATGTCGGGTTGAATACGTACAAGTAATTGATTAGCATTTACTTGCTGACCGTCTTTTATACCGAGAAACATGATTTCTCCACTAGCTTCCGAAGATATTTTTACCTCTGTTTCCGGTTGAATTTTCCCGATTGCGCTCACGGTTTGGGTAATTGTTTTTCGGGAAACTTTTTCTGTTGTTACTTTTATACCATCTTCTTTATTGATGAGTTTGTACACAACAAATCCCCCAAGCCCAACCATAAGCAAAGCTATAGCAATGATGAGAATTTTTTTCGATTTCTTTTTCTGTGTCATATAAAGTACCGCAATTAATATAATTATCTTAAAATTGTTTATCGTAATTCACCAAGCGCAAATTGCATTTGCATTTTAGACTCGAAATAAGTGTAAATGGCTGATATTCTATCAATTTTTGCTGTCACGACTTGAGAGTTTGCAAGTAAATAATCGGTGATACTTCCTGCACCGACGGCGAAGCGTTCTTTTGCACTTTCATAATTCATTTCCGCAGATTTGAGAGAACGCTCTGAAATTTCAATTTGTTTTTTGGCGGCTGATATATTTAAAAATGCCTGTTGCACTTGTGAACGTATCGTTTGTTCAATTTGTCTTTCTTCAAAAGATAATTGGGTGACGCTTAATTTTGCTCTCTCTATATTAGCATTAGTGGTAAAATTATCAAAAATGGGTACGCGAACATTTAATCCAAGAAATGATTGACCAAATAGTTCAAAATCCTGAAATTGTGAATTAGACCATGACCAACCGCCATTTGCGGTAATTGTTGGCATATAGCCCGATTTTGCCGAGGTGACTTGTGTTTGTGCGGCATCTTTTCTTGCATGTACATCCGTTATATCAATTCTTTGAGTCATAGAACGCTGCACGGCATCTTTTAAGCTGCCGACTTTTTTTTCAAATATCTGAATCTCTTCATTTTGTATTGTACTGGGAATACTGTTTTCTGAAAAACTGGCTTCACTTGCCGGATCCAATCCCATAATTGTCAGCAATTGTGCTTTTGCAATATTCATTTGATTTTCTGCTTGAACTGCGAGTAATTCTCTTTGCCCTAAATCGGCTTCTTGTGAATAAACGGCGGAAATCGGTGCAACTCCGGCTTCAAAACGAGCCTTGATTCTATCTAATTCATTTTTTCCTATTTTGATATTTTCTTGACGTATTTTTACAATTTGTGCCGCACGTAAAACAGCAATATATTGTTGTGAAATATTCCAGCGAATTTGTGCTTCGATACGCTTAATACCAAGTTCTTGGGCTGCAATTGTTTTTTCTGCATTAGAGAACTGAGATTCTCGTTGAAATCCGTCGAAAATAGTATAATTTGCTATTGCGCTGAGGGAGTAATTATTGGGCGGTGGGGCAAATCCGAGAACATTGACCTGCTGACCACCATCAATATTGAGTCGGCGTTGATAGCCGAATGATGCCCCAATAGTTGGTAAATAAGAACCAAAAGCTGCTGTTAAATTGGCTGTTTGCGATTGTAATTGTGCTTGGGCACCGAGTATATCCAAGTTCTTTTCCGATGCTATACGCAAGCAATCTTCTAATGAGTATTCAATAGGGGCACCCGTTGTTTGGGCTGACATCTGAGCCGTAATCAGACATAATGCACTAAGTATAAAAAGTAAACGATGTTTCATTGTTGTTATAAAAAAAAACCCGTCAAAGGCGACGGGTGTGTAACGACTGTGTAAAAATAATGTTGCGAAGCTTTTGTAAAAAATTATGCAGCGGTCTGTGAAATTTGAGCTTTCTCATCATCAGAAAGTATTTTGTCTAAATCAAGCAGAATAATCAGTCGGTCAGTTAATTTACCGATTGCCGTTATATAATCACTTTTAATGCCCGAGACCATAGAAGGAGGAGCTTCAGTAACACTTTGCGGAATTCGCAAGACTTCATTCACTTTATCAACGACAAACCCAATCACTTTGTTCTCAATTTCGACAACTATGATGCGCGTATCTTGGTCATGCCCGCGAGCATTCATCATGAGCCGTTTCCGTAAGTCAATAACCGGTATCACTTTGCCGCGTAAATTGATGACGCCCTCCACATACGATGGTGCATTAGGCACACGAGTGACTTCAGTCATGCGATTGATTTCTTGCACACCCAGGATATCAACACCAAACTCCTCATCACCGATGTTAAAACTGACAAGTTGAAGAATTGTGTCAGATGTGTTTGCTGCTGCATGTTGCTCCATATCTAATCCTTTCGTTTGAATAAATGATTGTTTGTAATGGTTCTACTTGACTTCCTAACTCTAAAATACGTCTTTTTCTTCAAAAAAACGCCAAAGCGTGCTAACGGATTCACAGCAATGGGGTGTGTTGGACAAAACCTGTCAAGAGATTCTTTATCCTATGTACATCCGGCTTAGCAGCAGACTCACTTACGCTCTTTAGCTGAGTCATTGCTTCTTCAATAGTACGTGTTGATTCTCATGCTTGTTGAAGAAACTTATGGGAGTTTCTTAAATCCCTTATACCCGAAATTATGAAGTTGCGGAGTTTTCAGTGCTTCGAATCATTACAAATCTAAAAAATCAACCATGAAATTATCAATAATCACTGTAATAATGCTCTGTATTCAATGCGCTATTAACATAATGTGAGTACTATATTTTTCCGTCTATAGTCCGGGTTATTTCTTTCATTTTTTTGACATGTATTGGTTTTTCATAATAAATTGTGAGTATTTTCTGTGATTATTTATATTGATATTTATTATTATAATATTTCTTGAAAGCTTTATTCAAGTAAGTATCAAATATTGCATAACATTCAGCATATAGTGATCAAACCTTTCCAATACTGTATGCCATATTTGTGTTGTGAATATTATCTCTTACGTATTTTCATAAAGTGTTGCTTTCCAATTCTACATAATTTTTCATAATCTTCCGGAGAATTAAATATTTGTGCAGAAATGCGCCACCACAATTTCCCATTGAAAGGGATAATAGGTATTTCGATGCGATGTTCATTCCAAAGATTATCATGGATTCTGAATACATTTTCTAAAGTGGCTTCACCTTCTATGGGGCATGGTAATGTTGCCATATAGCCCAGCATTGAACTTGGCGCAGGAGGTTCAATTTCCCATTCTTGACACAAATAATCACGCATTTGCAGCATTAATGAATGATTATGGTCATAGATTGTATGGAAGCCCCATTGATTGTAGTATTCGATAGCCGCAGGTAATGTTAAAAATGGGGAATAATCTTTTGTGCCGACAAAATCAAATTCTTGCGCATAACCCATTTCATAACCATGTGAAATTACTGTAGGATGCGTTTCGGCTTGGCGTGCGGGGTTAGTCCACAAAAAAGCACAACCTTTGGGTGCGAAAAGCCATTTATGACAATTACCGGTGTACCAATCCGGCGCTAAATCCTGTAATGATAAATCCAGCATACCGGGGGCATGTGCTCCGTCAATGAGAATGGGAATTCCTCGTTTCCGACATTCTTGGATAATATCTTCCACAGGAAATATTATTCCCGTAGCAGAGGTAATGTGGTCGAGTACTACAAGCTTGACACCGTCATTCAGTTGATGTATGACCGCTTCTGTAACTTGGCTCTTATCGTGTAAAGGGAAAGGTACTTCGGCACACACAATCTTGATATTTGTACAATCTTGGGCATAGCGCAAAGTATTGAGCACAGCACCATAACAATGATTCGTTGTAAGAACGGTATCTTTTGAGGACCAAGTCGGCATAAGCGAACGTATAACGGCATTGCATCCCGAAGTGGCATTATCTACAAAGGCAATATCGTTAGGATTTGCACCAATCATTGGAGCTAATGCTTGTGCACTTGTGCGTATTGCGGCGGGTAACTCTTTCATGAAAAACCGTATAAGTTGAGATTCCATAAGTTCTTGCCATTGTCTCTGCACGGCAATCACGCTTTTGGGGCAAGCCCCGAAAGAGCCATTGTTCAAAAAATCCATTTCTTTTTCAAGATAAAAGTCTTTGGCTGTTGCATTCATACTTTAATGATAACATGAAGTGAAATAATGGTAAAAGTACCGTATTTTTACGAAAGTTTTGCATTCAAGCACAACAATGGTGATATATATTCCTTCTCACTTGACTCAAACATGATATGAACAGATTCATTTTTTACATTCTCATTTCGGTATGTATTCAGTTATGGCATCATAAAGAAATCTATGCTACCTCACCGAAGTTAGTCATTGTCCTTTCGTATGATCAAATGAGAGGCGACTATATAGAGCGTTTTCGCCCGGTATTTTCCAAGAATGGATTTGTGCGACTTGCCGATGAGGGTGCTTATTTCTCCAATGCCCATTATGGGCATGCTTCGAATGTGACATGTGCGGGTCACGCAGTATTGATGACCGGTTGCAACCCCTCAAAAACAGGCATAGTAAGTAATGACTTCTTTGACCCCGAGACTCAGTGTGCATGCTATTGTGCAGAAGAACCGGATTCTGCACATAACCATGAGAAAAAGCCTGCTCCGACATTGTTATTAGTACCGACGCTTGGTGATTATGTAAAAGAAAAATATCCTGATTCCAAACAAGTAGCAATAGCAATTAAGGATAGAGCAGCTATTTTAATGGCGGGTAAAAAAGCGCGCCATGTTATGTGGTTAGACGATAAAAT
>JAFLBY010000065.1 GCA_017302855.1 Candidatus Kapaibacterium sp. | reverse complement strand
AGAATCATTTTGTCCAAGTAATTCATACGTTGTTCCAAGGTTGGCAGCAGTTTGATAAAGCCCGGGAGACTTATGTTCAATCTCTTGAAATATCTGTTTTGCTTTGACATATTGACCTGTGTAAACTAAGAGTACTCCCATATCGGAATAATCTTCCAATTTACCTGTTAAACGATAAATACTGTCAGCGTTATGTAATTTCTGTAATAAAAGAGATTTACCAATTCTACTAAATCGTCCACTTGGTAATGCATTTGTACCGACATCTACGAGTACTGATGTGCCGTCTATAAGTACTCGATACTCATTAATGCAGCATTGACACGATTGTACCGAAATAAGAAACAGAACAATACTCAATAACTTTTTGCAATTTAGTGGACTCATATCTATTATATAAATGTACAATACTTTTCGCACTATTCGGGTTCTTATTCGCAGAACTATATGTTAGCATCTTGACTTCCAATAAAAATAATGCTCTTAGCTTAGCAATATTTCTTCTTTTAGTCCAATTCACCTTTCATTCCCCCAAAACTACAAAACTTTGGCAAGACAGACAAAACTTTATCCCTCGTAGCAATAGTGTTCTCAACTTAAGTGTACTTGTCGGGTTTGATTGAATTGTTCGTGCTTCATCTCTCAACCTGTTTTTGCTCTGCTCAATCTAAGTTCAAAGCCGGAGAGTGTGAGGATTATCAGTATTTCGCCAACAAAGTACAAATATCCATAGAGTGTGATTGTGTTCATATTATTGAAAACGTAATACATTGTAAACAAACAGTAACCTATATTTAACAATGCAATTATAAGTAAGTACGATTTCCATTTTGGCGTATTGCTAAGGTAAACAGTGATTGAATAGAGTGAGTAAGCTATTGCAATAGTAATGAATATGGTCAATATACTTTGAGGCATTCCAAAGACTTCTTTGAAGAGGTAGGGAACTAGTAAAGAAATAGCTGAAACAAAAGCACCAATTGCATCAACAAGAAATATTGTACGTCCTTTTATCAGGGAAATATTCATAATGTATTTTTTCCTTCTTTTATGGCTCAATCACAATATCGTCTGAACCAATGAAAAATGTATAGTAATGGTGATGAGAAGAACAATGATATTCACTCAAGAAAAAACGCGCATGGTGAGAAAAAATTATTCACGCATACTCTCTATATTTTTTTTCCTTTATATGTTCTTTTCTGCTTACGTTTGGAAATAGATTCTTCGAGATACATTTTCTGCTATTTCATTCATTTTCTTCTTGTATTACAAAATAATTTGCTAACCATGAAAATATAATCACTCCAAGTAAATATATGCCCGTGAATTGGTTGAATACTTCACCGTTCATAAAAGTAAAGACAATTGAGATTAAGCCAATAACTCCTAATGCAATTGTATAAATCAAAAGTGCATGTTTGTGTTTCGATGGCAAGAATAATTTTCCTAATGGAAGCATCATTGTAAAACCGAACCCGGCAACAGTAAGCATTTTTTCATCGGTTAAGACAAAGTAGAGAACAGCACCCACTATAGAGACACCGAAACTTATTGCAACGAGGTTTGAATTTGCTTTTTCATTATCATCAAGCAGAAATTGACCATATTTATTAAAGCGTAAGAACAAATTACTGAATGGTCTAATTATCCATGTCGAAAATGCAATTAAAGCAAGAGCAATAATGATTGGCGTTAAAATGGGCTCGAGAGCTTCGTTACTGTTTGCGATCATTCTTAATAGTTTAAATCCGAGAAAAAATCCTATTAAAACACCCCATTGATAATTTTTTGTAAGATTACTAATAAAAAAAGAATAGTTCAGAAACAGACGATATATTGGATTGCGAGCTTTAAGTGCTTCAAGCATTCCTGTCCGTGCATAATCAAAAGTCGGGTCATTTGATAAAGATTCTTTAAAGTGTTCCAATGCCTTTACGTGTTCACCTCTTTCCAATAATACCCATCCATAATTTGCATGCGTATATGCATTGTTCGGGTCTTCGCGCAATGCTCCTTCGATGGTATTAAAAGCTTCAGTGTTTCTATCAAGTTTATGTAATGCAGCACTCCTTGTATTTAAAGCTAATATATTTTCTGCATCAATATTGAGGGCAATATTGGCTATGCGAAGCGCATCTTCAAATTGCTTACGTGTCAGTTTAATAGTTGCTAATAAAGCAAAATAGTCAGCATCATGAGGGTCAAGTTCAATGGCATTATTAATATTTTTTTCTGCTTCATTCAGATTGTCTTGCTCAAGAGCAATCCGGCATTTGATATAAAACCCATGTGGCTCATCGGGATAAAGTCCAATAGCATGGTTAATAACACTGAGGGCTTTATCAAGATTGTCTTGCTGAAGATGCACTTCGGCAAGCAGTACGAGAAGTTGAAAATTGTTTGAATCTTCGCTGAGAAGAGCTGAAAGGATTTTTTCTGCTTCTGCGAATTTTTTCTGTTGAATTAAAATTTCAACCTTCGATAATCTAATGTCTTCCATCATATTATTTTTTTATATTCATAAATGTAAGAATGTCGTCATAAAGTCCTGAGTCATTTGCAAACATTGCGAAGTTTTTCGCAATAGAGAACCACTCTTGTGTGGATGGTTTATGTTTTTTTATTGCATTAATTAAGTCATTGCTTTCTATCACTTTAGGAATGCCATCTGCAAATGAATCTTCAAGTTTTTTTTCAATGGCAATATCAATAATAGCATCAATATCCGCACCGGAATAACTTTCAGTTTTTTTTGCAATAGTTTTCCAATCTATTGTGCCTATCGGTTTGTTGTGAAGTTTTAATCTTAAAATTGATTCTCTTGTGATTGCATCGGGCGGCGGCACAAATATAATTCTGTCAAATCGTCCCGGTCTTCGAAAAGCAGGGTCTAAATTCCAAGGTGTATTTGTTGCTCCGATTATGAGTACACCGTCATTTGTATTATCAATACCGTCAAGTTCCTGTAAAAATTGATTTATAAGGTGTCTTCCACTTGATTGTTTCATGTCACTTCTGCTTGCGCCCAATGCGTCAATTTCATCAATAAATATAATGCATGGTGTGTTTTTTCTTGCTAATTCAAAGAGATTATGCAAGTTTTTCTCACTGCTGCCAATCCACATATCTAAGATGTCATTTAAAGTTATGCTTATAAATTTAGAGTGTACTTGTCCGGCTGTTGCTTTAGCAATATATGTTTTTCCACAACCGGGTGGACCATATAGCAGAATACCGCCACCAATTTTTTTGCCATAGGCTTTGTATAGTTCCGGATGTAAGAGCGGCTTAATAATTTTTAGCTCAATTTCTTTTTTTATTGCATCCATACCGCCAACATCACTGAAGTTGATTGTTGGTTTTTCTAAAAAACGATGGTCAATGTCATTTTCTTGAATATTATCATCAGGTATGCTTTTATATCGTAAGTGACTGTCAAGCTCATCGTCATAGTAATGTGGATCAATCGTCAGTGCTTTTTTGTAAGCATCAATAGCTTTCGCTAATGAATTTTCTTTTAATAATCCCTTGGCATAAAGAGCAAAAACACCTTTATCGTTCACGCCACTTTCTATAAGTTCTTCTAAGATAACATTGCATATAGAATAGCTCTCTTTTTTATAAAAAACATTGGCAAGTCCGACCTTAGCCCTTATGTCATTAGACATGGAAACAAGAACGGAATATTCGGTTTCTGCTTCTTCGAGTCTATTCAATGCTAATAATGTATCAGCAAGCAAGTATCGTAATGGTGCATTATCAGGCGAATGAGATAATGCTGCACGTAAACCATCTATTGTACTGTCATTCATACTTTCAATGTATTATGGTTTTGTTGTCAATATGGTATTGATGTTTAGTTTTAACCCCAAAACTACAAAACTTTGTTAAGACAGACAAATCTTATTCTCCATAGCAAGGTTTTACTTACGATTGTTTGAGTTGAGACTTTGTTATTTCACCACTTTCCAAACTGCCCATTCATTACAGCTGATTGTTCAACTCTTGCTCAATAATTATCTTCTTTGTCAGAATTCCAAAATTCCACTTATATTTATACGCAAAGTAGATGAATGCAATAATACCCATCACAATCAAAGACACTGCATCTTTAATCGGATTAAGATTTAGTTGTTCGAAAACTGCATCTGTTTGAAATATGGAAGATTTATAGGTCAAAAAAAGTGAGAGGAAAATATTATTGGCGGCGTGCATTCCAATCGCAATCTCAATACCGTCATCCAAAACGGAAACTAATCCAAAAAGCAAACCGAAAGTGATATATTGCGTCATGGCAAGCGCAAAGCCATATTCTTTTACTTCGGGATTAGAACTGTGCAGCAAGCCAAAAATTATGCCGGGTAAAATTATCGCCAATAAACGGCTTCGAGTAAAAATGGCAATACCCTGTGTCAAATATCCGCGAAGTATAATTTCTTCACATGTCGTTTGTAGCGGAATTAGTAATAAACTGATGAAAAGCAATAGAATAAATTTTGTCAAATCGAATTGTAATACAAAATTTTCAGGATTTATTGCATAATCGCCTATAGAATAGATACCTATCAGTGCAATCCATACGCCAAAACCATCACGGATACGCCCGAAACGTAATCTATTGGTACCATTGACCGTTTCATTAAATGTCCTTTTATGTACAACGTTTATCAACCACACCGTGATTATCAGCGTCACGACAGAAGGTAGCAACATCAACAGCAGACCTACATTTTTTGAAATACCGAGCATGGTAAAATCTGCCATATTTTCAGGGTTGAATATCATAGCGCCGCCACTTGTAGCTGCATTTACCATCATGACAATCACCAATGGGATAGATCCAAGTAGTTGTCCGCCGAAAACACCAACGATTAAAATTATTGCATACTTCCACCATTGATTTTGGTGGTCAAATCCACGTTCTATAAAATTCATATTTTTTTTGTTTAATTTGATAATGTTATATTCTTTAATCTTTTTTCTGCTCTAACGGCTTTGCGTTTTGGCGAGTATTTAACAAAAAATTCAATAAAATTCCTATTGTTGAATCTTATGCAATATTGGTGGATTTTTATTTCGTCCACACTTTTATTGCGTCAATAAATTCTGTTTGTTGGTCAACGAAAACACTATGCGAACAATTGTCGAAGTATTTTATGTTACTAGAACCAATTAAGTTTTGTAAGTCGGTAACTTGTTGCGCAGAGTAAAGGCCGTCGTCTTTGCCGTAAAGTCCATAGATTTTAATATTTTGCTTTTGTATGGATTGCAAGTTTTTTGTAAGATTGATAGTTGTGTATTTTTCATTTTTCCAAAAACCTTGAGGTGCTTCATAAGACATCCGAGAAGCATATTTTGTCAATAGGGTGTCAGTCCTAAATTTCGAATAAATATTTTTAGCTTCTACCGATGGATTTTTAGGTGTGTAAAAGCCGTTTTTCATAGCGTGTCCAAAACAATAAGAACTATATTCAATACTTACAGTGTCCATAGTCTCAAGCATTGAAATGTACTTCAAATTTACACTGTCTTTTTTCGCTTGATAAATACTTTTTGTTTTTGAGAGAATATTTTTGAAAGTGGACTGTAATGAAACCGGCGCGCCGACAAGAATAATTGATTGAACTTTTTTAGGATAAGTTTCAGCAAACAATGTAGCAACAACACCGCCAAAACTGTGTCCAATTAAAGTTGGTTTTGTCAGATTATACTTTTGATAAATATCGTTTATGTCGTCAAAAGTTTCTTTGAAAGTAAATTTTGCATTTGGGTCACTGCTTCGTCCTTCTCCTCGTCTGTCATAAACTATTACAAAAAAGCCTTTGTCAGCAAGTTGTTGAGCTGTTGTAGCTTCAAAGCCTGCACAATTGTAGCCGGGACCACCATGTAAAAAAATAATTGGCTTGTCATTAATGTTTCCAAAAGTCTTGGTATAAATACTTTGTCCGTATGTAAACATTGTTGTTAATACAAAAATCGTTGATGTAATGATTGTTTTCATTGTGTTTCTATTATATTAATTTGTCGTCTTAAAATTGGCTATAATGAAATCCCGAATTTCGGAGCGGTTCACTGTCAAGCAGAAACTTCGTTAGAAGTACAAAACTTGCATTTAACACTTCACTGACATAGAAGGACGAAACCTCGGCTTTCGTATAGGTGCTATTCTATGGCGTTTTTATTTGTCTGTCGTCCATGTTGTTTCTTTCGCTGATATTGTCCATATCCTATTCTTTACATAATGCGATAATAGTATTGATATGATCTATTTCTATATCGTCAGGTTTCTCATATATAGTGTGTTGTTGACTTGTTGTTGAGCTATCCGTAATTTTATTGTCTGTTCTTGTCGTGTTTTGATTGTTGTTGTGATTGTAAGCGAATAGCAATAATCCTAATGCTATAATAAGTGTATAATGTTTGATTTTTTGTCTATTGTGTTGTTTTAATATTCAATACGAGCGTCTTTTGAATGATGTGTATGTAAATTCGTTCAGCAAAAGATGAGAACTAAATAACCGATACCTGAAATCATAGCTCAAGCTGCATCATAATTTTCCTGCGTCAGTGAATCAAATGAATACATGAATTTTTATACTGAATCAAATAATGACATCAATATCGTTGGCGGATAATGTCGTCCACTATGATTTGATGCTCACTCCTTATTGTATTATTTCAGCAGGTAGTAACTCCTCAATTATTTTGCCATCTTTAATTGAAACAAAATAATTTTTGTTGTCTGCATTCATTGTCACAGATTTACTCATTACACCATCTATAAATAAAAGTCCCGCCATGTCATCACATGCATAACCGGCTTGAAGTTTACCGCTTTGAATTAATTGTTGAAATAATGGTCTTCTACGAGTTTCTTTAAGGTAATGAGGAGAATGACTGAAGTTTAAAAAACGTAGTCCTTCTACTATGGTTAATTCTTTGGGTCTTGAGTCCGTCGAACCACCCGTAAACCAACATAAAGATCCCGCACTTGCACCCGCCAGAATAATTCCTTGATTATAAGCATTTCTTAAAAGTGTATCTATACCATGAGCTTTCCAAATGGCTAACATATTTAAAGTATTTCCACCTGAAACAATAATAGCATCCATACTCATTATAATATCCTCAAAAGATTTAGGAGTAGTAGATGAATTAATGAATGTTCGTAAGAAATATGCACGGACAGGTAAGTCTTCGCATTGGCTATACCAACGGGCTATAATGGCAGGATTGTCGCCGGTGGCAGTGGCTATATAACAGATTTTCGGATTCGGTTTACCTGTTAGTCCTGCAACATATTTGATATACACTTGGTCAAAAGCACCTCCTGTCACAAATATTGTTTTGCTTTTAGTTGTGTTTTTTTCCTCCGTATTCGCTTGTCCTAAAAGGACTGTACTTATTAAAGTCAAAAGCAACATTGAGGTTGTAAGTACTTTCATTTTTCTGTTGGCTTTAGTATTAAAATATGTAGCGGAATAAGCGTAAAAGACAAAACCTTCCGCAGGGTTTGGCTTAACCGTAACGAGAGGCGGATTGCGGGTGCTTTGGATGTAAGGTTGTTGAGAAAACTAACCCAATTCGCCATTCATTTCTTCAAAACTACAAAACTTTGTCTAGACAGACAAATATACACTGTCTTCAGTAGCATGTCTAAGTACAATCGAAAGTAAGAAAGCCGGAATAGAGTACACACCACCACCACATATATACTGATGAGTTTATGTACTTAGTCCGGCTTTGTATAAAAAATGGCGATAGAAACCGTATATCCTTATCATTCGGATAAGATATTTATCTGTTGAAAAGTTCAATTCTACTTTAAAAATCAAACAATTCGCCTAATAATCCTTTTTTATGTTTATAGCGCTTGTCGTCGTCTTTATAATAGCGATTATCATAGTCTTTGTGGTAGCGTTCGTCCTTGTCTTTGGAAAAACGTTGACTTTCAACATACGTATCTGCCTTGCTCTGTTTGACATTCTGCGAAGACCGTTCAATAATTTTATCAAGTTCTCCGCGGTCAAGCCACACGCCGCGACACTCCGGACAATAATCAATTTCAATACCATTACGGTCTGTCATGAGTAAACTCACATTACAATTTGGACATTTCATACGTTTTGATGTTTAATGAGTGATTTTTTTCAACAATGTAGTACCCCTTTTAGAGATAGAGTCAATTTGCTGAGTAGATTTGTTTATTAATGTGTCAAGTTCTTTTACCTTGTCGGTTTCTTTATTGATAAGCGAGTCAAGCGTTAAAACTTTTTTGGTTTCTTTATTTATAAGAGAATCCAAGGACTGTGTCTTGTTTTTTAGCTTATTAAGTTCGCTTTCAACTTCATTGCTTAAATTTCCACAAGACGCTAATAGAAACATTGCTGATATTGTGAAAAAAACATTTTTGTTCATCCACTGTTTATGTACCGATGTAATATTCATTCTAGTATGCCATTATATTAATATTCATTATTTCTATGTTTTTTGCTTTTCCTGATACTGATTCTCATGATATTTTATGTAAACTCTTCACAAAAAATCATTCTACCAACATTTTCTGTGATTTCGAATGTTGTTTTCTAAAGGTTGTGTTTTTAGTGTAAAGTTAGCCATTCATATCCTATTGTTCTTATGTGCCGGTTGTCATTTTATTTGATTGATATAATGCTATTCTATTTCCTTCTGAGTCTTCAAACTCTGCAACAAGCCCAATGCCATTATCTGTTTTGGGATATAGAATTTTACCGCCATGTACTATTGCTGATGTCAAGGTCTCGTCAATATTTTCTGTTGTGAAATAAAGCACTGCTCCGTCTTTTGTCGGCTTGTAAATTTCACCTTTTGCTAATGCTCCTGATATTCCTGAATTTCCATCAGTCATGGGGAATAAAGCCATCTCATTATTATCAATATGTTCTTTAGTAAAAACAAAGCCGAACACTGCGCTATAAAAGGTAATTGCCCGATCAATATTAGTCACCGGGATTTCAAAGTAAATTACCGGATTTGATTTTTTTGTCATAGCATTGTTATAAGTTTTTTGTATGGTGCTTTTCGATTTTCACCGGACGATTTGCCGCTTTTTTGCTCCCTTTATCTGTTGTTTTCAAAAATAACCATACATATCTGAGATTAAGACAGTATATATACAAAAATTAGAGAAACTCACTTTTCATGTATATATATTACGAAGGGTGTAAGTTTGCGAAAAAACTAAATTTGCTACTTCTCTTCTTTCATGAGCCAAGCAAAAAAGCCAATCAGACTACCCCAAATTGAGTTTACCTACTTTAATAATAATAAACTTAATGTATTACAATCAATTGAGATTGAATTACAATATCGCCCGAAATAACGCTTACATTATAATTTCCGGTAGGTAAATCTTTAACAGGCAGTATAACAGTTTGTTCGCCAATACTTAGACCACTTAGGTTTTCTGTTTTGACCAAAATACCATTGATATCTCGAATTTCTATGATTATCCCTGTCGGCTGCTTTAGCGCAAAACCTATGGAAACATATTGAAGTGAAGGATTCGGAAACAATGACAATTCAGTATGAATTACAGAATTTTCTTCATTGACACTTGCGGCAAATATTGAGAAACTGCGTACATCACTAAACTGTCCCCAGCCGGTTTTGTTTCTCGTTTTCATTCGCCAGAAAAATGTCTTTCCATCTTCAAGGTTTTTGACTACTGTTTTTTCTGCCGTGATATTTGAATCTCTAAAGACAAAAGAATCGAAATTTTGTGAATTGCTTATTTCAAGCAAATGAACCAACACAGGTGCATCAGATGATTTAGCAGACCATGAGAACTCAATATCATTTTCAACTGTTTTCATATTATCTGCCGGTGCCACCAATGCAGGAGCATCAGGTACTTTGGGCTGTACAGCAGTAAATTCATAAATATCGGAGTAATCACCCCAAACCCCATTGGAAAAAGACGCAACACGCCAATACATCGTAATAGCCCACTCTAATTTATCCAATGTTTTTGTCGTATCTTTTAGAGTCGAATCCTCCATTATATCAGTTAAAAATAATTTATCCGAAGAGACTTGTACTTTGTATTTCTCTGCTATGGGATTAGTTTTATTCCAAGAAAGTGTTACCTGATTTTCTTTGATTTCTGACTTATCTGCCGGAGAAACTAATGTGACCTTCGGAGCTGTTATTGATATTTGGAACGAATAAGGCAAACTATAATCACCCCATCCGGCGGTTGTTTTGGCACGCACTCTCCAATAATATTGTGTATTATTTTTCAAATCAGCTACTGTAGTTTTTTCATCCTTTAAAGATTCATCTTTCATAACAATATTTTTGAATTCTTTATCTAAAGCCAATTCAAAGCCATAATTTATAGCAGGATTCGATGATTTGCCCCATTGAAAATCAACTGTTTTCTTATTAAGGTTTTCCATATCGCGCGGCGAAATCAAAGCGATTACGCTAGGGAGATTTGTACGCAATAGCACAAATCGGTTTGGAGATTCGGTCATTGCATAAATCTTACCATCCGGTGCTTGTCGTATATCACGGAAACGCCCATAGCCGTTCATGCTCCTTGTTGAAGATACTCTTTTGTTATCTTTCATCTTCAGCCAATGAATATGGGTGCCTGCTAATGCGCCAATTAAAATATCCGATTCATTATTTGGTTGTCCATTCTGGATAAAAGTCATACCACTAGGGGCAATAGATGGAACCCAATATGTAAGGGGGAGCTCCATTCCCGGAAGAGTTGTATCGGGTGTTATCGGAGATCCATCGTAGTTGATACCAAATGTAACTGCGGGCCAACCATAATTGGTGTTTGGTTTAATCAAATTGAGTTCGTCGCCGCCTCTGGGACCATGTTCGTGCGCGTATATTTCACCTGTTGCAGGGTTCATTGCCATTCCTTGGATATTTCGATTTCCCCAACAAAATATTTCAGGTCTTGTGTTGGGAACTCCTACCAATGGATTGCTCGCCGGTACAGTGCCATCATCATTGAATCGCAATATTTTACCCAAATGATTATTCTTGTTTTGCGCATTATCCGGTGTGCCACGGTCGCCTACTGACATGTAAAGTAGATTATTTCTATCGAAAACAATACGGCTGCCAAAATGAGCTCCGGAGTTAGCAATAGGCAATGCTCTGAATAATTCAGTGAAATTTTGAAGTTGGTTACCTACAAGTCTTCCTCTGCCTAATGCCGTTGTTTGTCCGCCGGTTGCGGCAACTGCATACGTAATATAGACAAAATTATTACTGCTGAAATTTGGATGCAAGGCAATATCCAATAGTCCACCTTGCCCATTTTGTGAAATAGCGGGCACACCACTTATTTCAGTAAGAGCCCCCGTAGAAATAGTATATCTATAAATTTTCCCTCTTTTCTCCGTAAACAGTACTTCATTACTGTTTATAAACGTAAAGCCCCAGGGTGCAGAAATATTATTGAGCAATACTTTTTCTTCAAATAACTCAGGGGCTTGTGAAAACCCGGGATTAGCACTAAATATAAGTGTGACAATAAGAATTGACATACTTAAGAGGGGTCTGAGATGCAACTCAGAAGAGAAGTAAAGTCTTTTTGATGTTTTCATAGTGTTAATATATTAATTGTTTTCATAACCATTTATTTGGTATCACATTTTACGTGATGTGGTCTCATGACAACTAAGCTCTTGCTAAGAACCGAATTGATTGTTATATTATTGTAAGCGGATATGTTTAGTGTCATCCTAGCATTGCCCTGTAGTGTTTCGTGGCTATAAGATGATGGGACATTTACCATCAAACTGTCATAGAAGCACAGCACCCGCTTGACGCCAAGCCCGTATGCTTATTCGCCCAAAGTCGGACAAGTACACAACTTGTTTCCACAAAATTACAAAAGCGATATGAGATAAAAACAGGGGGCTTTCATATCATCTAAATCTCTGTAATTCAATACGATAAATGACATTACTTCTTTTCAAATGCACGTACTATGCAAGGACATAAAAGGTTTCAAACAAAAATGCTTTTACACAAGTCACTATGGATAACCTTGTGCCCGCTAATCATTTCTGTCACATTCTGCGACAAACATTCTATTCGCACTTGGTCTATGATGCCATAGCTCTCTATGGATGGGGCGTTACACACGGTAGGCAATCAAGTGCAAATAAATAAGTTTTGCCGAGTGTGATGTGTTACAATCTAACAAAGCTGTTGAAATTTACGCTCAAAAATGCGTCATACACACATAAAAGAGAAAGAAATACATCAGGTGATAAAGGTCAAAAATAGAGCAAAATTCAGAGTAAGTTGATGGCAATAATTGCTTCAATAAACCCTATGAGCCGTAAGAAATTAGAATATTCTTCATTGTAGGGACGGCGCTACGTAGAACGCATTTTTCTAAAAAATTATCTATGAGTTGGGGAAGAGATATAGGTGTTAACGATTGTTGTTCTGTCAATCCAATTTTACAAATTCAAACCAAAAGTCCTTAAATTCTCCAGTGTCGTATTTTTTTTCTAAAAATAATTTATTTTCGTCTGTAATTTTCCCGTTGTATTTGTCTGATTTTACTCCCTCAATGTGTTTGTCATCAGATTCATCATTGGTCACTATAAAAGATATGTCAGCTCCATCTGTTTTATATTCTCCTTTTCTCTCAAATTTTCCATTTTTACCAAACCATTTTGATATTTTTTCCGGGTCGTATGAATTAACAGATTGAGTGTAAACCGTCCCATCGTCATAAAATCTTATGTAAGTGTAGATTTCCATTTTATTGTTTGGGTTGTTAATTTCTCCCGTTTTAACTACATAAAGCCCATCAAAGCGGATAGCTGTTTTGTTAATTGCTTCCGTTAATTGTTCTTTCGGTTTGGTGAATTGAATGTCTTTTACAAAGCTGTCAAATTTTGAGAGATTAATATCATATGTCCCGGGAGTTGCTGTGAAAGCCAATACAAATCCGATATTATTCTTAAATATAAATGTTACCTTGGTTTTATATTTAAGTCCGATTCGTGATGTGATTAGAATGTAAGAAGTATATGTTGAGCTGTCAATGATTTCTTTTGATACAAGTATGTGACTGACTCTTTCAAGTTCTAATTTTATTAAGTCGCCAATAGATTTGATGTCTGGTCTTCTGTAAGCCGTTATTGAAACAGCATTTTCTATATATGTCCTTTCAAGTTCGCTATAAACTCTTGGCAATGCCCAATCAATAACAGCACTTTTGCTTGATGGGTTATCCTTTATTTCAGCGTAAATCCGCCAGTCTGCGGGGACTTGTCCGCTAAAACCGTATTTGTCATTTTGAAATTTTGACTGCCCTTGTATGTCGAGGTGCAAAACTAAGACTGTCAATAGGAGGAAAAGTGTTTTCATAGTTGTGTCATTTGTTTGATGAGTGCTAACGGTTGGCGGATTTGGTCAGTTACTAAATTCAAACGTAGTTTGTCAATGAAGTACTTTTGCAAATATATAGATACATGCCTCCCATATTAACGCAAAATGTCATGCATTTCCCTCAAAACTACAAAACTTTGTCAAGACAAGCAAATCTTGTATGATGAAATTTATTGCGACGGCGTACTATAATATTCTAATTCAGTGTTTTCATTCACCGATGCAGAATAAAAGGAAACATGACCTTTGGAGAGTTAAGAATTATTGTAAAAGATTAAACAATTACTCTACAACCTTTATATTTGGGAAATAATCTATCTCTTTAGTAAGGTAAATATTCCGCACCCATAATGGCAACCGAAATTTGAATTGACATTAGTGTCATTTAATGAAATATTTTCAAAAAAGTCACCATTATCATTGACATAGGAAAAAGATGTAATGTCAAAATTTTTAGATAAGATAGTTGTTAAATATGTGACCGAAAATACACGATGAGCATTAAACTCAACTCTCTGAGGACCAATAGGAACCGAGAAATAAAAACATCCGCCGCTTTGCAAAATTTGGGTAATATTATCTATTGCTTTGAGATAACCCCAATAATCTACAGGGTCATTATATCTTCCAAGTCCAAAATGCTCTATCGCATGTAATGATGAAATTGAATCGCAATAATCAATCATGTCCTTTGGAAGCTCCATTAAATCAGCCTTCCGAAAGTGAATATTTTTTACATTGCTTTTAATGTCACGAATATCTAGTAATTCAATGTCACGAAAAGATGCCACATGAGCAACAAATCCGTCGGTTCGTGAACCTATATCTACATGTTTGACAGGATTTGCCTCATGAATTAATCTTGCAACATATAAATCTTGGTGAAAATAATGTCCTGACATCACACCACCTTGGTCATGCTTGTCCGTCAGAATTGGGTATAATTTACCGATGCTAAAGGTTTCATCGTTTCCCATTTGTCTTTTATAGTCTTCAAAATCATCATCAAACCAAGTACGCTTTTTTCTTTTTATTGATCTAAGTAGTTTTTTAATATTAAAATTATCAATTTTTACCATTGTAAATCCTTTTTTTGAAGTAATTTTATACCTTTTTTATTATCCCGTGATTGCGATTATTTTGTGTATTTGTGATCACAAATTTACCTTAAATTCTATGTTTTTCACAAAAAATCTTTTTACATTAAAAGTTATTAAAGCAAAAAGCCGAGCTAATTCCACAATATGTGACTTCACCACTTACTATCGCGATACGACATAAGAATCAATTGTGAAAACCCTACAATCCGCCAAAAATGTAGAATATTTTTTATTGTAGTATCCGCCCTTCGCTTTATCACATTATCACCAATTTTTCTAAAATATTACCGATGAGTTGTGGAAGAATTACTGATATTAACGGTAATTTCTATTGGAAGCATTCGGAAAAGAAACTCTTTAATGGTTCTGTAACTATGGTTTCTCCATTTGCTCCAATAGCATCATTTATTCCTTCATGGTCATATTGATTTGCCGTAACATCTCTTACTAAAACCCCCACACTTTGAAGTTTTGAAATAAAAGCATTTGAGTAGCCAATGCGGGTATTGCTTCCTCGTTTTGCAATAAAGAATTTTGGGTAATGCGTACCACTGAACAAATTATTAATCGGTGATGCTTCAAACCAAAAGGTATTGGCTTGCCCAAACGCATTTAGATAAATTTGATTGTTTTCATTACCACGTGCAACAACATCATATCCTTCTGTATCTATGCAGGCGACACCTTTAATTAAATTCAAGTTTATGCCTCTTGTTGGCAAAAACAGATTACTTGTTCCTATTAAGGCAACTAATTGAGCACCGGCACTGTGTCCTAAAAGTGCTATATTTTGATTATTCCCGCCATAGTTCCCAATGTTGTCATATACCCACATCACTGCATCTGCAACATCATTGTGATGAGTCGGATACATTACTCTGTCAGGGTCTGTGCTATAAATTTCGGGACTTAACCTGTAATTGATGCTTACTAAAATATAGTCCAAAGATGAGAACAAGTTTTGTTTGTTCGTCATATTGTTTACTTTGTCACCAAGAGCAAAACCGCCTCCGTGAACATAAATAACAACAGGTTTTTTTGTGCTTGTTTGTCCGAAATGGTAAATGTCAAGGCTTAGCAAATTGGCTTCAACGCCATTTACAGATTTATACTGAATAGTGCTTTTCGTAACATTGTTAGCAATAGGGGCAACATTATTGTTGTTCTTTGAGCAACTTGAGAAGCCGAATAGTGCTATAAATATGAAAAAAAAATGGTAAATAGATTTCATTTGTGTATTTAGATTAAGTTCATTCGTTGGACTTCCTAAAGTTCAAATAGTTTAATTGTATATCATTTCTTTCTAAAATGGCTGCCGAATGACGGCGCATCTCCTATATTAACGCAAAGCGCCATTCATTTCCTCAAAACTACAAAACTTTGTTTGTTCAGCCAAATATATGTTGAAATTGTCTCAACAATATGCAAGCAATGTGACAATAGCTTATATCATTACAAAATAAAATCTTATGCAATGAGATTGTTTCTGTGTCGTAAAGTATGTCAATGAGAAAACTTGCTTATCGTATATCGAACCGTGCTTTGTTACCTAAAACCATGAAATTGCAAATATGTTCTGAATCCATGGAACACATGGTAAGAAATTGCTTGAATCATATTTTTTCTTAGTTTATCGTGTTGATGTAATGTGTAGAGTGGTGTATATTGATATGATTTATCATCTGTCAAAATCAAAAATTACCTATATTCTCAAAGTTTCCAATGAGACGGAACTTGCGAATTTTGTTGTTTTCAGTAAATCGAATTTGAACATCAGTATCAGGAAAGTGAATAATATCACTTGATAAAACACCGCCTTGAGGTCCTTTGAATAGAATATTGTCTCCAAACACAATTGAAATTTCTATTTGTATAGTTTTACTTCTCATGAGAATCTGATATGTATCTTTACTTGGCATTTGATGAGAAACAGCAAAATTCTTTAAGGAGCGCAAATCAATTTGTTTATCATCAAAATGAAAGTGTCCAACATGTTTTATAAATTTTATCCCGAACCATTTAATTTCAGCTATGGAAAACAGCATGCTTACCTTAGAATCATGAGGATCAACGGCATGAAGCCAAATATAACTTTTCGGAAAAGAAGTTCCCCAATTTTTCTCCAAATATCCCATTTCATTGTTAAGAATATATCGTACATCCTTTTGTTGTATTTCGCCTGAAACTTGATGTGCCGTATTCAAAACGGAGTGATAGCACGGAAGATTTGGGACGAAGTAATGATAGCCCATTGAATTTTTGAATGTTCGAATCACTTTATTGTTTGTCAATTTCAAATGAACATTGATGTCATTCGAATTAATGAGAATTATCTCGGTGGTCAGCAGATTCTCTCCCATTTGAACGATATGCCCGTCAGGATCGCAAGTAATCTCATTTCTGTTACAATAGATGATTTCAGGTGCTTTTTGGGGAAGGAGAATCTGAATGAATCCAAATCTATCTTCGGTATTTCGGGTAGCATAACCATAGATAATCA
>JAFLBY010000064.1 GCA_017302855.1 Candidatus Kapaibacterium sp. | reverse complement strand
AAAACACCTTTTTATGTAGAAATGGGTGGACAGATATCAGACACAGGTGAGCTGATAATTGGGGGTAATTCATTTGAAATTCTTGATGTACGTAAATCGGGTGATGCAATCGTACATTTCTTGAACGGTGATGCAGGCATTGTAGCAGGTGATAGTGCTTTTGTTTCTGTTCACAAATCAAGACGTGCGGATATTCAGCGTAATCACTCAGCAACACATTTATTGCATGAAGCTTTACGTCAGGTGTTGGGATCGCATGTGCAACAAGCCGGCTCTTTAGTGTCATTTGAGCATTTACGATTCGATTTTTCACATTTTCAAAAATTGGAACATCAACAAATAGTTGATATTGAACAGCTTGTCAATGAAAAAATCCGCGAAAATATTCAAGTACTCACTATGGAATTAGCTTTAGAAGAAGCAAAAAAGATTCCCGGCGCAAAAATGTTTTTTGGCGATAAATACGGCGAAAAAGTACGCGTAGTAATTATAGATGAAAAATTTTCCGTAGAGTTTTGTGGCGGAACTCATGTTTCCAATACGAGCGAAATAGGTTTATTTACATTTGTCAGTGAATCTTCGGTAGCATCAGGAGTAAGACGTATAGAAGCTGTTACTTCCACAGGGGTAATATCCCACATGAAAAATTTACATAAGAAAATTGCAGATGCACACACACATTCTGATACTCTTCAAAATAAAATTCACGAATTAGAAAAAGAAATATCGCGATTAAAAATTGACAAGATTGCTCAATCGTTGCGCCAATCGGTTTTTAATTGTCATATCGCTAATGGATTAAAGATAGTAGCCGAAAAAATACCAACAGTGAATGGTGAAGAAATTAAATCACTTGGTGATTCCTTACGAGAACTAATGCAAACAGATGGAATCGGCTTGCTTGCATCTGAACAAACCGACGGTAAAGTTCTTTTGGTTTGTGTTGTTTCCGATAATCTTGTTCAACGATTCTCGGCTGGAAAATTAGTTGGCGATGTTGCAAAAAAATTAGGCGGCGGCGGCGGCGGAAAGGCACATCTTGCTACTGCCGGAGCAAAAGATGCCTCAAAAATCCAAGAAACACTCAAAGAATTTATTCAACAATTTTAATTAATATTTTAAGAAAAAACTATGAGCTACGAAGCAACCGGAAAAATCATTGAAATATACGGTGAACAACAAGTAACAGAAAAATTCCGTAAGCGTGAATTTGTTTTAGAGATACCGGATGGTATGTATCCGCAACAGATAAAATTTGAGCTTACACAAGATAAATGCGCTGCTTTAGACAATTTCTCCAAAGGGGATGAGGTTAAAGTTAGTTTTAACATACGTGGACGTTCGTATGACAAAGATGGTAAAAAAAACTATTTTACAACAATTCAAGCATGGCGTTTAGATAAAGTGTCGTCAAATTCACCATCATATAATGATGATGGCGGATATCAAAATTCGTCACCACGACAAAGCACAGGTAATTATCCGACCCAACCAAACTATAATGAAGCTTTTGATAAGCATAATGCTAATGATGATATTCCATTCTAAATTTATTTAATTTTTCTTATGAAGATAGCATCATGGAATGTCAATGGCATTCGAGCCGTACATACTAAAGGATTATTTGTTGAATTTTTGCAACAATATAAACCGGATATTCTCGGCATTCAAGAAACGAAGGCTGAAAAAGAACAACTATCTTCTGATTTATTGAATGCAGAAGGATATACTTCCTATTTCCATTCTTGCAGAAGAAAAAAAGGATATAGCGGTGTTGCGCTCTATACCAAAATTGAGCCTTTGTCTGTTTTCCGTGAGATAGGTGTGGAAAAATTTGATGATGAAGGGCGTGTCATTGGAATGGAATTTCAGGATTTTACTTTGCTCAATGTCTATTTTCCTAATGGTGGCAGTGGGCAAGAACGTCTCATGTACAAATTAGAATTCTACGATGCTTTTTTCTCGTTTTGTGAATCATTGAGAAAGCAAGGAAAAAAATTAATTGTGTGCGGTGATTATAATACAGCACATTATGAGATTGACCTTGCAAGACCAAAAGAGAATATCAATACTTCCGGATTTATGGAAATAGAAAGAGTAAAGTTAGATGAACTTGTACAATTAGGATATAGAGATACTTTCAGAATGTTTCATCAAGAGCCAAATCAATATACATGGTGGGATGTAAAAACACGTTCACGTGAAAGAAATATCGGCTGGCGTATTGATTATCATTGGGCAACGGAAGATTTGGTACCAAGGATTGTCAGTGCTGAAATACTAGCTTCGGTTCTTGGATCTGATCATTGTCCAGTAACAGTAGAGTTACGCTCATAAGCATGAACATAAGAAATAAACATACGGTTTGTTATCTGATTGTTACTTTTATTATGTTGGTAAACAATTGCCAAGCAGACGAAAAGACATCGACAGAATTACGGTATATCCGTTCTTTCGGCGCAGATAATGAACTTGCACCTCCGGTATATATGTTGCCAAGTCCCAATTCACCATTTCCTTCAAGAGTTGGTTCGGAGTATGTGACAATAGAACTGGATGTATTTTCTGAAAATTCACCTGCCATGTATGCTATACTCGTTCATTGCAATGCTGATTGGACAGAAGATAATAATGCGTTTCTTAATGATCCTACCAAAACAAGAACAAGTAATTTTGAGTGGAATGCAGCTCCAACAGCTTCACGCTATTTTACATTTCGAGGAACATTGCGCGTGCCCGATAATCAAACAAAAATTTTATTTGGCGGGAATTGGAAAATCAAGATATATGATTATGATAATCGCACCGATATTCCATTTGCCGAAGCACGATTTTTTGCTGTTGATCCTTTGGCAACAGCGGAAGTGCAGTTGTTCCCTGATGTTTATACACCATTGCAGGGTATCACGCCCACCGCTTATACAATAGATGTAGTTACGCAAGGATCTAATAGACTTTTCGATTTGATGCAAAATACGGCTGTGGTTTATAAAAATCATCGTTGGATGGAACCAATTGTAATTACATCCTATGATGATGAAGATAATCAAAAAAAATGGCGTTATCCCTATATGACATCCGTAACAGGTACAATTTCATTTTTAAAAAGATTTCGAGTCGAGAAAGTACCAACTGAAAATGAATATAGAGTATTTGATTTAAATAACACGGCATTTTACCCAAACGCTTCTCAAATTGCGCGGCAAAGAATGACAGATTTACCGAGAAATGGTTCATTTATTATGCCCGATAATGACGGAGCATTTTATGCAAGGTTTGTATCGGCAGCTTATGATGAATATTTACCTGTAGAATTTGTCTTTGATCCGGAGTTTCGCGGTGCATCAAATCGCGATGTTTTTGTTGTTGGATCCTGTAATAATTGGAATCCTGATAGAAATTGGGTAATGTCCTACAATAAAGAAAAACGATATTATACCCTACGAGCAATGTTACGCAGAGGTATGCACGACTATATGTATGTGACAGGCGAGTTAAACAGCGATACCGGTATTGTAGAAAAATTAGATTATACAGAATATGAAGGTAATACGTCAATCTCAAACAATTCATATTTGGGTGTCGTATATTACAAGGATCAAAATTATGGAGGATTTGATACTATTATTGCTATCGGTTCTTCTAATCCAAATGTTTCCATCCAACGTTAATTATTTATTACAATTACAACAGTATGAAAAAGTATTCGACAATTTTAGAACTTATCGGTAAGACGCCATTAGTGGAGTTACAACATCTAAATAAAGGTGTACAAGCAAAGGTATTAGTAAAATTAGAAAGCATGAACCCCGGTGGATCTGTGAAAGATCGCATTGGAATTGCTATGATAGAGGCAGCTGAAAAAGACGGTAGAATAAAAAAAGGTGATACGATAATAGAGCCAACATCCGGTAATACGGGTATTGGTTTAGCATTAGCTGCCCGATTAAAAGGTTATAAATGCTTATTTGTGATGACAGATAAAGCCTCACAAGAGCGTGTGCGTTATTTGAAAGCACTGGGAGCTGATGTGATGATAGTATCTTCAGCAGCCAAAGCAAATTCACCGGAATATTATTTTAACACGGCATTGCGACTTGCTTCTGAAATTCCTAATGCGATAATGCTTAATCAATATGATAATCCGGCAAATCCGGGTATTCACGAACTCACAACGGGTCCCGAGATATGGGAGGATACCGATGGTACAATAACCCATTTTATTGCGGGAATCGGTACGGGCGGAACAATTTCAGGAACGGCTAGGTATTTGAAATCAAAAAATCCGAACATTAAAGTAATTGCAGCAGACCCGATAGGGTCGTCAATTAAGACTTTTAAGGAAACAGGAAGATTAGTGGAAGCATTGCCATATTTGGTCGAAGGAGTCGGTCAAGAGAGGATTCCCGGTAATCTTGACCTGTCTTTAGTTGATGAGATTATCAATGTCAGTGATAAAGAATCATTTATGACAGCGCGCCGTTTGGGGCTTGAAGAAGGGATTTTTTGTGGCGGATCTTCGGGCATGAATGTTGCCGCTGCCTTGCGTGTGGCTAAATTGTTACCTGAAAATGCTGTTGTGGTTGCTATTATTTGTGATACCGGCGAACGTTATTTGACAAAACACCATTCCGATGAATGGCTTTCCGAGAAAAAATTACTTGATGGTGAAAAAATTTCTTTAAAAAATGTCATTGATGCTAAAGTTAGAAAATCATTAACTCCTGCAATAATTTCGGCATCAGCAGGAATGACAATAGGAGAGTGCCTGTCATTGATGAGTACTCATGAAATATCCGAAATTCCCGTCATTGACCAAGGAAAAATGGTCGGTTCTGTACGTGAAAATAAGCTGATGGGTAAGTTGCTGCAAGACAGAGAAAGTAATGGGCTTCCAGTGTCGGAAATTATGGAAGAACCTATGCCTATGCTTAAAGCTGAAGAAGAAATTCAATCGGGCATTCAAAAATTAAAAGATTATCCGGCAATAGCTGTTGAAGAATTTGGCAGGATTGTTGGGGTTATTACTCGACATGATGTTATTGAATATATTTAAGCAATTCTATGAAATTCATATATAACTTTTTTCTTACTGTTTTTGCACTTTGTGTAAGTGTTTGTGTCTTATCATGTAATGAAAATCAGAATGATAAACCGGTGCAGCATACACAGAAGGGCATGGCGCAAGAAGTGGATACGGTGCCTAATATACCTAATCCATTTCCGGTCGTTCATTATGAAAAAAGGAAAATAAAAAATAGTGCCGAACTTTCGCAGATTCGTACATTGTATGGTAAAACAAAAGATACATGGACAGGATACAGAGCTATAACAACTATCAACAGAAAAGATATTCATTATTTTAGGGTCGGCGACACCATAATGATACCTGATACAATTGACAAGGATACTCGCTTTTATTCTTGCTTCCCTCATTATTATCATGGTGCTCGAAAATTAGAAAAACTGATTCTTGTATCCAATAAATTGCAGTCGTATGCTTGTTATGAGAAGGGGCATTTGGTACGCTTTGCCGCTGCTAATACCGGTGAGAAAAGGAAACCTACGTTTCCCGGAAGATATGCCTTAAATTGGAAACAACGAGTCAGAAAATCATCCCTGAATGAAGATTGGGTTTTACCGTACACATGGAATTTCCACGCTTGGGCGGGTTCTGCTTTCCACCAATTTGATATGCCCGGACGACCCGTTTCGCATTCATGTGTCCGTCAGTTTATGGAGGATGCAGAATGGTTATATAAATGGGGCAAAGGCGGAAAGCAGGATTCGAATCATCGTTGGGTGATGTTTGTAGGAACTCCGGTAATTATTCTTGACATGTTTGACTATAAAAGGAAGCATGGTGGACCCTGGCGTGAAATACTCACTAATCGCGACGGAATATTAATATTACCGGAAAATCCGATGGAAGTAGAAGAGGCACTCATACCAATATCGCAAATACCCAGGGATGTGCGCGGTTCATTGATAAACAGAAAACGTTATGTAACAGCCGAAGACACACTTAAAGCGCGAGGGGTGCTTGATACTGCAATCACATTACGCGAATCAATTGATTATAATAAACTACGAAAAATCAAAGAGAAAAAGAAACTTAAAGAACAAGCTGAAAAAAATAAATTACCTGAAAATATTTCTATTCAGTAATTTTTTGTTTATCAATGAAACAATCTAAGAATAGCAAAAATAAACACATTTACGATAAAATTCTCAATGTATCGCAAGAGCTTGTACCGCTCAATGCTCAAGCGTTGATTGATCTAGAGAAACTCTTGACAGAACTTTATCTTCTTAAAGATATAAAATCCCTTGTGTATTATTTGGTTTACTTAGACGAAAATGTGTTTATCAATGAATGGACAAGTAATGATGCCACGATCCCTGCGGAATGCGTCGAATCTGTAAAAATTATTTATGAATATGTTGAACAATTTTTAGATTACGAGCAACGCTCTACCTATTTAACATTGTTTAGTATTGTTGTAGGTCAATGTTCGAATATTGAATATGTGGTGTATCTTTCTAATGTTGATGGCATTAAAAATAATGATTGGAAGGGGTCTCAATTATCGTATGCTGTTGCTTTAAATGCTGTTGCAAATGGATATAATAAACTCGGATTTTCGAATGAAGCGTATAAGTTCGCTTTACAAGCTGCAACTGCGGCACGTAATTGCAACAATATCTCTGTGCTTGCCGGTGTTACACATACATTGGCAATTGTGGCTTACGAATCTGGTGACTACACGGAAGCTGAGCAATGGTATTATGAAGCAATGGATTGGGCAATTAAACAAGACGATTACTTTAGAGTCGCAAAAATAAAACTAAATCTAGCTAAGCTACTCTATTTTACGAAACAATCATTTGAGCAAGCATTAGATTTGCTTCTCGATGCAAGAATTTATTTTGAACAGAATGACGATATTGTGCATCTTCAAGATTGTGACAGTGAAATTGGGCAAGTATATTGTTATCAAAACGACGTTGAAAATGCACTCAATTACACAGAAAATTCTATTGTCATAGCAAGAAAATTTGATAATAAAAGGGCTTTAATTTACTCATTGGGTAATCTGGCTTTTATCTATGCGCGTCATGACATGTTGAATCAATCTTTAGAACCATTATTGGAGTCTTTGGCATTGTTAAAAGAGTATCCTAATCCAGTATCTGAACGCAAAGTATATTATTTGCTCTATCAGATTAGTTATGCGATGGAAGATTACAAAAAAGCTTATGAATATTTGCATAATTATATGGAAATTGTGCTTTTATTGAAAGAAGAGTCGGCTTCGCTTACAGCAATGCGCTATAAGGCAGTTTATGAAATAGAAAAAGCTCATTATGAAAATCAACTTCTTAGAATAAAAGCAGAGAAATTGGAACAAGAAATTGAATACAAAACGAAAGAACTTACTTCTTTGGCTTTGCGAATAGCGCAGAAAAACGAAGTTATGGGTGTTCTGTTGGAAAAAGTTAATACCTTGCATTCAAAGGAGGTACAAAGTATGGAAGATGTACGTTCCCAAATTATCAGCAGTATGAGAAATGATAAGGGCTGGGAATATTTTGAAAAACAATTCAAACTTGTACATTTCGATTTTATTGAACGCCTGTCAAGATTGTATCCGACATTATCACCGAGTGAGTTAAAAGTGTGCGCTTTGATGAAAATTAATCTTACTACTAAAGAAATGTCTAATTTGCTTTGCCAATCAGAACGCAGCATTGAAACATATAGATATCGGATAAGAAAAAAAATTCATTTATCGAGCAACAGAAATCTTGTGACTTATCTTTCCGGATTGTAATGTGAATATTTTGCAGTTATCACCACAATTTCCGTTCACGGAATCGGATGGTGGAAAAAAAAGTATTGCTATGTTTTATCATGGCTTTCGCAATGAAGGACATAATGTGACATTTGTGTGTTATCACGATGGGGAAGAGCCACACCATGTTGCAGCCGAACACATATATTGTATTCATCATTCAACCAAAAATACTTTGTTGCGAAAATTTCTATCCCTTTTTCTGAAGAAACCTTTGTATTTATATAAACACTATTCTCATACATTACAAACGAAAATTATTAATTCTCTACAAGGAAATCATTTTGACATTATTCATGCTGATCATACGGCGATGGCTGAAATGGCAATCGCTCTTGGTGCTCATTATAATATTCCTGTGGTATTGCGTTTACATAATGTAGAATGGAAAATATGGGAACGTTATTATCAAAGATTATCAAAGTTCAATGTAGCTTATTATTATGTGAAGAGACAAAGTACATTGCTGAAAAAAAGGGAAATTGAGTTGTGCGAAAACGTTGATGTTTGTTTGACAATAACCAATAAGGATAAAGAATTGTTAGAACAATTTGTACATACTTCGATGATTGTGACGAAGCCATTTGGAGTGAATTTTGTCAATAAAAAGCAAGATTTATTACATAGTCATAAAGAACACTTTACTTTATTGATGGCAACAAATTGGGCTTGGAGACATAATGTAGAGGGAGCCGAATGGTTTATTGAGCAGGTTTTACCATTGTTACTGAATGCTGATCCGAATATAAAAGTTATATTATTGGGCAAACATCTCCCAAAGAATTTCTTGAAATATGCCGACAATAATGTTGAGAGTATTGGTTTTGTGGAAAATATTTCAGATTATTACAATAGTGCCTCGCTGTTTATTTCACCATTATTTGTTGGAAGTGGTATTAGAATCAAGATTTTAGAAGCACTTTCTTTTGGTGTACCGGTAATTGCCACTTCTATTGGAGCGGAGGGCATCGAGTTATCTGAAAGTGATGGTCTTTTTGTAAGCGATGACCCTCAGCAACAAGCATCAACAATACTTAATTTACTCAATAATCCAAATGAAATTAAAAGACTTGGAGAAAGGGCAATACATAGCGTCAAAAAAAAGTATAATACACAAAGAATCATTAATGAAACCTTAGAAGTCTATCACAAAACAATTGAAAATTTTACACTTCAATAAAATTTTTATACTCACCAATTCTATATCCTGTTACTTTTTCTATATAATCTGTTACAGCCATTGCCCATGGTTTTTGAAGTACTCGTGTAGGATCATAGTTTTTTGTCCACGATGCATCGGATTCAATTCGTTGCTGCATCACTTTTGGATGTGTGTACGTAAATGGTTGCACTTCATAACAGAATGATTCAAATTCATCGCTTTGAGGAATGTTCTCCATTAACCATTTATCATCATGATAAAGTCGGTGAAATGCAAGTTGTTTAGCTTTTTGCAATCTCGGATGCCTTACCCAGCCATAATGAAAAATACGGGCTTCTGTTTGGCGTGCATACAATTTTCTGATTACACCATTTTCATCTTTGCATCGAAACCCCTGAGCATCTCGCCACGATAGTACTTTACCGGAATTTTTAAATGCTCGAATCTCGCGTCTGTACCACTGTCTTCCTATGCCCGTATAGTTATAGCTTCCAAAGAAATGATGCCATCGAAATAGCAGGGACTCTACATTCAGATTTTCCGACACATTAACCATTTCGCGTTTAATGAGGTTATAATCTTGTTCGTGCAAAACTTCATCGGCTTGTAAGTAGATGCACCAATCGCCTCTGCAATGTGACAGCGCAATATTTGTTTGTTCAGCTAATATTGAGCCGTGTAACCGATTATTATCATCCCAAGTTGTGTCAATTATTCGTATATTGCCACTCAAATTTTGGATTTTTTCTCTGGTCATATCATCGCTATTGCCAACGGCAACAATGATTTCATCGCAAAGTGGTAATAATGAACGAAGTGATTCGACGAAGGGATAACCCAAAATTTCGCCATTTCGTATAAATGAAAATCCCGATATTGTCATATACTTTTTCTTGCAAAAATACTTAATTTTATGCGTTCTTTACATGCAACGATTACATCTTTTTGTATAATACTTTTTGCCGGCTTTTGCTTACCGTCCGAAATGCTTGGGCAGATTACGGGCACACTGGACAGTAATTGTACTGTTGAACAATTATTGCAAGCCGATATAGATATTGCTTATACTCTTGAGCTATCACTGTGTTCCGACCCATTATCCTTCGAAAGTGAGCTGCCTTGTAATGATGACATATTGAATAATGAAGATAATATTCAAGAGATTGCTGAACATCATCATGAAGATTCATCAGTCTATATCCCATTGTCGCAGTTCACCTATGCCGGCGATCAGCGTGTGACGATTGATGGTTCGCTGCCACGCAATACGACTAAAATTCGCCCATTACCATTAATAGGACTTGCAAGCATTTATTTGGGTATAACGACAGCATTGCATATTTATCAAGTGAATACATTTTGGGATTCCACCACAACATTCCGATTCATCGAAGACGGTGATTATGCCTTATATGCCGATAAATTTGGTCATGCTTGGGGTACATACATAAATGCGTATCTGGCATCCGAAGCGCTTATGGGTGCAGGGCTTTCATGGGAGGCAGCAACATTAGGCGGTGCCGGTATTGCATTAGCGTATCAGACGTATGTTGAAGTGATGGACGGTTATGGGAAAACATGGGGATTTTCTTGGAGCGATATGTACGCTAATTTCGCAGGACTTGCTTGGTTTTTAGGACAGCACTATGTGCCATTTCTCCAAAATTTTACCTATAAATCAAATTTTTTCCCTCCTCCGTGGTTTGGTCGTTTAACAAGGGAATCAGCCGAGACATTTTTAGATGATTATTCCGGTTGGACATTTACATTAGCAGTCGATATACATAATTTATTGCCCAATAATGTAAAAAAATATTGGCCTTCATGGCTCAATATTGATATTGGTCATGCTGTGAGAGATTTGCGTTACCGACAAGGGGAATCCGTTTATACTCTTGGTTTGGATATAAATCCTGTACGATTATTACCTGATGGACCAAATTTATGGAAATGGTTCAAACAAGGATTTAACTATGTAAAAATTCCTGCTCCGGCAATCGAATTCGGTGATGTGACACGGTTTAGATTATTGTATCCTTTCCAATTACAAATCGGACCAATTCACTTTTGAAGCACCGGAAACGTTATTGATTTTTATATTATTTCGAACTTGGTTGTTTAGACAGTTCGTCGAAATATAAACGAATAATTTTCTCATAATCTTTTGTGAACTGCACTTTGTTTTCTTCTAAAGAATTTGAATTATTAAATTGTTGCAAACCATTTTGTAGCATTCCGGGACTTTTTTTCATAATATCTTGACCCGATTTAGATTCGCGTTTTTTTTCATAATCTCGTTCATTCATTGATAGGGTAGCATCAAGAAGTCTCGATAATATTTTATCTTGTCTTTTTATTGTCTCGTCGGTAATTGCACCGGTTTCCATATCGGTCATTACTTCTTTCATTTCTTGCGCTATTTTTTCGAGTGAGCCGAGTCCTTTTTTTCCACCAACTTGTTCTTGTTGTTCTTTTGCTAACTCCTGCATTGCCTGCATAGCTTTTCCTTGTTGTGCAGCCAATCTGCCCATTTCGGCTTGTTGTTGAGGTGTTGGTTGCCCATTTTGTCCCGATTGCAACCGCTGCATATTTTGCATTCCTTGATTTATTTGTTGTTGTTGCCCCGCCATTTGTTGTAAACGTTGCATAAATCCACCGGGGGATTTCCCGTTTTTCCCTTTACCTTTTTTGTTTCCTTCACCTTCGCCATCTTGTCCATCTTCGCCTTCGCCTTCCTGTCCTTCGCCTTGACCTTTCATTCCTTGCATTGCTTGTTGCATTTGCATTGCAGCTTTGTTCATCGAGGACATTGCCTGACCTTGTTGTTGCGCGGCTTGTTGTCCATTGCGATTCGTTAATTGTTCACTGCTTTGTTGCATTTTTTGCATTGCTTCGCCAATATTTCGTGCCATTTCCGGAGTCAGAGCCATTGTTTTTTGTGAAATTTCAGCCATTCTTTGAGCAACAGTATTTAATTGCTCTTGCATTTTCTTTTGCTCCTGTGCATTCTGCGAATATTGTGCTGAATTTGGATCTAATTGTTGTGAGTTTTTGCGTAATTGTTCTTGTTTTTGCGATAGGTCAAGAAGGTCAGAAACTGATTTCTGCATTTGTTTTTGAACCTCTTTCGACAGATTTTTCTTCATTTCTTTCTTGAGAGCTTTCATTTTTTGTGCAAATTGTTTTGCTTTCTTCGCTGCTGATTGTTGCTTTTGCGAAGATTTTTCTTGTTGCCCGTTTTGCATTTCCTCAGCAGCTTGTTCCATATCATTCGCCATGTCGTTTTGTTCATTACCAAGTTCTTGTTTTGCATCTTGGAGTTTGTCCATCGGCATTTGTTGCTGAATTTCTTTCATCACATCTTCAAGTTTTTTCATGTCCTCGCGAATCTCCTTTGCCTCATCGCTCATGTCTCTCTGCTTTTCGGCAAGCTCTTGTCGTTTATCTCGATCGGAGGTATTTGTATTTTCAGTCTGTTTTTGTAAATCTTGTAGTTTTTTCTCCAATTGTTCTGATCTTTTTGTCAATGCATCGGTTAATTGCTCTGCTTTTAAACGCTTCATTATGTTGAGAGAACGTTCAATTTGTTTCTTGAACTGTTCTTCATTAAATTGATATTGCTTCATTGCTTCTTGCAATTGCTGTTGTGACATTTGCTGCATTGCCTGTTGAATTCTTTCCATTGCTTTTTGTAATTCCGGCGATTGCACTTCTTTCATTAATTGTTGTAATTCTTGATATTTCTCTAAAGTTTCTTTTGAGATTGCATTATTGTTTTGTAAATTTTTCGACATATCTTCCATTTTTTGAACTACGTCGTCCAACTTTTTTTGCAATTCTTTTTGCTGTTGAATTGCATCTTCCAATTTTTTCTTGTCTTGCCAATCGGGTTGCTTGTCTTTTCGTAATTCTCTCTGAATTTTTTCCATTTCTTTTTGTGCTTGATCGGCTTGCTTGGCTATTTCCTCAAGTTCTTTGCGTATCTGTTCTTCTTGTTTACCCGATTCATTAAGCACTTCATCTAAAGATGGTAATTTTACATTAATTGTTTGGGTACGAGCGGATTTTGGACCTGCAATAATATCATTGTCAAAGATTTCACAGTAAAATTCGTATTTATCGCTTGGAGAAATATTCAACTTCGTTAAGTCCCAGAAATACGGAACATTCATTGATTTCTCATTGCGAGGAAAGGGGATTGATACAGCCGTAAATTTATCGGACGTTTTTCCGTATTTTGATTCTACTAAACGATAATGCAATAAAAGAGACGAAAAGCCAAAATCATCAGTCGCCGATATTTTAACCGGCAATATTGCTGTTGCATCAATCGCAATATCGTTTTGCGGAGTTAGTAAAGTAATGGTCGGAGAGTTATCGTCTTGTACTACAATTTTGTAATGAACGGGGGAATCATTATTTAAACCGTCTTGGTCTTTTATCTCAATGTAGTACTCACAAGAATTTGAAAGTGAAAATGTTGTTGATGCACTTTTGTTTTGCACCGTCATTACTTTACGAATCGTATCGGTTTTCGTGCCCGTGGAATCTTGTGAATATTGAAGGAATACGCAATATGCTTCACGTAATGTCTTATTAGAAACTACTCTTAACTCGGTTTTCGCACCACGAAGTGCAATGATGTCTGCCGCATCTTCCGATAATTGCAATGCGGGCTGTTGGGTATAAGAAGGTGAATATACTTTCCCGTTTAATGATTTGATGATTGGTTTATCTTGCACAATGATTGTTCCAATATTACTTCTGACAGCATCGCTCAACCATGGGCTTTCTGCATAAAATTCAACCGTATTGGATTTCCCGTTTGCGTCGGGCTTTAATTCATGACTGTCAAAATTTTCTTGCTGCATCTCACGAACTTTGATTGTGATTGCATTTGGTATTGTACCTTTAATGTTAACGACGACGACTGCTTTTTCACCTCGCAATTTTAATGTTGATTGTGGTTCGACACTGAGTGAAAATGGAGCAGGGGGTAAAAAAGAAGATGAAAAATGTATTATCCTATTCAACGATGAACGCAAGACAGGAACTGTTACAACGATGCCGAAACCTATGATTGCGGCAGCGAGAAACAAAAGAAATTTTCTATTTTTTTCTTTTTCGACAATAACATGGAAATCAATATCTTTCGATTGTTCATAGACAGAATCAAATGCAGCATAAACAAGTTCATGATTTGATGATTCTGTTGTTTGTTCTGCCAATTGAAAAACATTTACTAAAGTATCTCGAATATTCGGATAATAATTACCGATTCGTTTTGCAATTTCATAGGGGTAAAAACTTTTTTTCAGCCCCAAAAACTCCAAAAAAGGTGAAAATAAAAAAGTGAAAGCGCATCCGAAGAAGGCTACAGCAATGAAAGCAAACAGTGCTGTTCTAAATGCTATATCTCCTTGGGCAACTGTTTCTATCATTACGGCGAATATCACAAGAAGAATGAGCGATATGGCTGTTTTTTGACTTGCCAAAAGTACTTTTTGACTTAACTCGGATCTGTGGACCGACGTAAATCGTTGCAATAATGATATGTAACCTGATTGTATTGTATTCATTGGTGTTTTATGCTCCGCGTAATTTTCGAATTTTTTCGCGTGTATCTTGTAATAAAATAGAACGTGGATATTTGCTTAACAATTGATTATAATAGAGTAAAGCTTCATCATTATTTGAGAGACTTTTCAGCACATCACCTAATAATGATAGAGCCACATCGCCATATATTGACTCATCGTATTCTAAGACAAAGCGGCGTAAGATGGATTCAGCTTCGGAAAACCTTCGATGAAAGTAAAGCGATTTTGCATACTCCAAAGTTGCTTTTTCAAGTATATCTGATTTGGGGCATGCACCCTCAATTTGTTTGTAAAATTGCTCAAGGTCTTTGATATCTTTACGAATGCGAGCATATTCCATTTTTCCGTAGAGTTGCAAGCAAACAGGCGTATCTTCATTATCCTCGAACAACATTATGAAAGAAAGTGCATCGTTTGCAATATCGGATTCGGTTTTGGAAGCAAGCAAAGCAAGGAGTGTTTTTGCCGAATCTGTTCGTCCCTGATAATATTCCATCATTGCCAATGAGAATTTGGCTTTATCACTTTCTTTTTGTTGAGCCCGCGAGAGTAATTTTGCAATTTGTTCATAATATTTTTTTGCTTGTTGAGTATTGCCTCTTTCTAATTCAATATCGCCGGCAAAGAGTGCAGCATTAGCACTTATATTAGAACCATTTTTCTTTGCAAGAATTGATTCAATGATTGCTAATGATTTATCACTGTCGAAAACATGATTGTGATATATTTGAGCTATACGAAATTGGCATTCTTCTATAATTTGATTTTCGGGAAATTCTTGGATAATATCATTATATTTTTCAATAATCTCAAGTGCTTGTTCTTTCGTTACGGTCTCTTGGAGAAACAATTTTTTTTCTAAGCCGGAAGCATATCCGTACAGGGCGGTTGCGAAGTATGGCGATTTTTTGCCGAATTCCATGACCTTAGTAAATGCTTCGATTGCGATAGTCGGTTCATTTTCCTTATTGGCTAGTATTGCAAAATTTAGCAATTCGCGTCCTTGTGAGCGTGTTCTTTCATCAAGATTTTGAGCAGCAATCAGTGCTTTTTTATATTGTTTAGATTCACGATAATACCAGAGTTGCAACATCATAAGATTATAATCATCGGGATTAGCCGAAAGAGTAGATTCTAGCACTTGTCCTATGTATGTGTTTGCTTCTTTCGATAACATCAATGCACTTAATCGTCCTTGGGCTATGCCCAGATTTTTTGAACTCTGATACAAGCGTAGTATTTCTTCTGTTCCTAAAGTAATATTACCGGTGATGGTGTAATATTGACTTAATTCGTCGGCAAACAGTGCCGGCGCATTGAGCAGTTTGCGTGCTTTCTGCAATGTGGTAATTGCTTTTTCATACAGTCGTAATCGTGCCTGTGATTGTGCCACTACTTGAAAGCAATCTTGAGCTGAGCCACATGTACTCAATGCACTTTCCCATGTAGTCTCTGCATCTTGCATTTTACCTGTGCGCCATTGCAATGAAGCTAGCAAAGAAATAAGTTCAACCGAGGCGTCAAATTTTGAGCGTTCACTCACCAATGGCAACAGAGATGACGGTTGGTCTAAAGCAAGCAATGTGCGAACAACTCCGTCAAAATATTCTTCGTTTTGTTTGTTCTTCGCATAAAGTTCTTGATAAAGCCGAGCAGACTCGCGAAAATCACCACTTTCTTCGTAACTTCTTGCCAAATCAAGCTTTCTGCTTTCGTCAGATTGTGATAATGTTTGCTCCGCCATAACGAACAATGCCGTAAACATTATCATCGTGAAGCGAATCGTTATATTTGGCATAAACCTTGACATTAACAACTTCATTGTGAAGAGTCCAAAAAAGTGATGAATAAAAGCCAACAGGCGACATATAGACCGATAAATTTCGGAGTATTGACGATTGTTATTAGTTTCATATTGATTGCTTTTGCTCTCAATGGATGCAAATCTACGTCCGGAAATTCATATACGCAATCAGACACAACCGATAGCGAAGGTTTAGTGCCACTTTCTGCTTTATTGGCAAAACCACGTAAAGCGGAAAACAACATTCTTTTGTCACCGAAATCCACCGAGACCACTGTTGATTCGTTGAAAGAAGTGCTTCGCCAGGGAGCACTGACCGGTGCCAAACGATTGCCTACTTTGCGAGAACAAATGACCGATGTCGCAGATACACAGCAGCAGATACTCTTCGCCACGGATTCTGTGCTTAGCCAATTACGCGATATACGTCTTGACATTGAAGTAATAAAAAACACTCTTGATAATACGCCAATCGAACAAAGTAAAAGCAAAAATAAGGAACAAAGTAAACCCCCAAAAAAAGTTGACACTCAGTCCGAAAGCCAATCAGATATTATCCTTCCCGATGAAAAAGTGGTAAAAAAAGAACCGAAACCGTTAAAAAATGTATCAAATGCGGGTAAAATTAATGAACAAAAGCAAGCAACTGTGGCAAAG
>JAFLBY010000063.1 GCA_017302855.1 Candidatus Kapaibacterium sp. | reverse complement strand
GTTGTACCCTTGTCGGATGTGCGTATCAATATTTTATTGGTTGAAGCAACTATTGCTTTGCTATTCTTGGCAAGAGTACCGAAATTAACCATCTCCGTTTCAAAGTTAAGTTCATGGACCGGATTCCATGTTTTGCCATTATCATTGGATGCGAATATTCCATACACAGTACCAACCCACAATGTTGCATCATCAACGGCAATAAGCGATGTCACTTCAAAGGACTTTAGATCCTTGTCCAGTGATAGTTCTTCCCATTTTATTGTGTTTATCGCAGAACGGTACATACCGAGAGTGGTGCCGACAAAGAGAGTGGCATTAAATTCCCAAAAACCGGTGATTGTGCCACTACCTTGCAAAGGGCTTAACTGCCATGTGTTTGCTTCGTCGGTACTATAAAATATGCCTTTGTCTGTCGCAACAATCACGACATTGTCTGTTGCATAGATATCGAAAATCCGTAGTATAGTATCATCAATCTCAAAGGAAGTCCATGATATACCGCCATCTGTTGAGGTAATAGTTTGTGACCCAAATTGAAGGAAATTGGTAAAAGCATAAAGAGCATTGTTTGTTGATACAATTTTCGCAAAGCGATACTGCGTATCAAAAATTTGCCATGTAGTTCCGATATCTGTGCTGAAATGGAGAGCCGGTTGTTTGGCAAGTATATCAAAAGCCCAGAGTGTATCTCGTATTGCTGTTTGCACTTGCAATTGTTTCCCTTCAAATGTGGTATTGACTTGTTCCCACGTAGCACCATTATCTGTCGAGCGATGTACGAGATATTCATTGGTTATTGCAATGAAGGCATCTTTCACATTATACATCTGATTGATGCGATTGATGGCAGGCGCGGAACATGGTTGCCATTGAGCATTGGCAATGATAAACGATAGGCAAAAGATACCCCAGAAACAGACTAATGTTCTCATGATGTTTTCCTTCCGATTGTTCTCCCCTATGATACGTCGTGGGAAAAAGCGGTTTTTTATGAGTTAATGGTGTGAAATATCACGAATATATGCAAAGTAAGCGGAAGAAAAAACCTAAAAAAATCCCCGTATAGCGGCTGATGAAGAGCAAAGCTCATTCGACAGACAAAGAAACAATGATTATCGGGTTGTTTGACTTTCGACCAATGTACGTAAGGTATCTATGAATATCTTTTTACCGCCTGTGATGCCTAATGTTTCTCGGATACTTTGTCTATAATGATCAATCGTTTTCTCACTTCGGCATAATTCATTGGCAATTTCACGCGTCGTCATATTGTCGAGAAGGCAAAAACATACAAAAATTTCTTGCAAAGAAAGCATCGGGCATACACGACGCATTATGTCTATGAATGCATTGTGTTTGGCATACCAAGCTTGCTCCACAGCATTAAGACGATTATCGGGTCTGAGAACATCGGTAAGAAGATGGATTACTGCCACTATTTCAGCGCTGGGTTGCTCTATACGTCGCAAACTCACTAAAGAAGTCATTATTGCGGTGCGCTTCCGCGCAAGATGCCCTAATAAAATGCGACATTCATGGCGAGTTTTCTGCTCTGACATATTTTGGGTATCTTCCATCGTCACCTTTTTGGCACGTGGCATACAAACCTCACTATAATTACGGTATGCAATATACAAAATATTTCGATAGAATAATCACATATTGAGTATATGCTTTCTTTTCTGCTATAATCAGCAATAGTAAGGAATTAGTGTTGCAATGTTCGGAATGTCAAATTGGTGCCAATATTAAAGAGATTTTCATGTTTGATTTTCTTGATATGTGAAGATGCGAGGCACTCAATACTCCAAAACTATATGCTGTACAACAGCATAGTATATTCTCTTGCCTGAATGTAGAACCACTTACGCTTGTCCGTTTCATTTGTTTTTGTAGTTTTGAGTATGTACACTGCGATTACTGTAGTTCAGAGAAGTTCATGTCTGATTTTCTTGATGTGTGAGGATATGAAATACAGAAGCCATCAAGCCTATTTCAGAGTCAGTATAATAAAAATGGAGTCGTTTCGTGACATAACATGAGTAATTACGACAGAGACAATGTAGCACATATTACATTGATACACTCCAAAAAGATTGATATAATAAGAAATGCTAAAAATGGTAATAATGTTGGCTAATTTTAACACAAATAATTGCTTTCAATGATATATATACGAGGGAAATATGCCTGAAATCAGTAGATTTTTTGGAATAATTATAAGAATGTATTTTGGTGATCATAATCCTCCTCACTTTCATGCAATCTATCAAGAACAGACGGCTGAATATGACATACATACATTAGCTGTATTAAGAGGGAGTTTGCCTGCGCGAGCACATGCGATGGTTTTAGAGTGGGCATCACTACATAGAAAAGAGTTATTAGACAATTGGGAATTAGCCGTTGAGAAAAAAGAAATAAACAAAATTGAACCATTACAATAAAATTACTATGAATAAGATTATTGCAATTTCTGTCGTCGAGGGTTATGTCTTATGTGTACAGTTTAATGATGGAGAAACTAAACATATAGATTTTAAGCCCTTAATTGGAAAAGGTATTAGTGCTCCACTGTTGGATGAACATTATTTTCACTTAGTTAGTATTGACAATGGTGGCGGCATTGAATGGCCTAATGGAATGGATTTTTGTCCCAATTTTTTGAAAGAATATGACGGAACTAAGAACGTCTCGATGTGAAGGACAAATTACCACATTGGTTTAACCATAGCACTTTTTGAGAAAAAATAGTTATGAGTTCCTGATAGCAGGGTAATACGAAACGGATAACTGCCCGATAATAACACTTACATCGTCATACTTTTTTTTATAATTGCAATGTTCGGAATGTCAAATTGATACGTGGATTTTTTACTGATATTTGTTTAGGAATACAATGCTTGCTTATATGTTGTAAAGAATATTTCATCCATAAAAAAGAACCATGTTGAAGCACTATTGTACGCTGAATTTTCGGATTTTCATTAAGCCGAAGAATAAAACGACGCTCTGCACCAAAGCTTAGAGAAACAATCGTCGGGTTTTTTCCCAAAACGGCTTCATTATCAGCATGCCAGCCCATTGAATCGTGACCATCCCGATAATAATTTAATAAAACCGTGGTAAAGGATTGACCCACAACCGCTTCAATTTTTTCCTTTATGTCTGCTAATTCTTTTGTCCACATTGTAGGTGTCATCGTTAAACCGCTATAACGATAAGAAAGATGCGGGTCACCATATAATGCAGTTAATCGGGGTTGCATAATTTTTTTTCCGAACAGCGTAATTGCTTCATGCCGCCATTCTATGGTACGGGAAAGAATATCGAAATAATCATCCGCCATTTCCGGTAAAAAAAATTGCTCTCTATAGTCCACATAATCCGTAGAGTAGAGCGGAGAATCATTGCTTGGTGTCATAGTGAAAGTACTTCATATTTTTTTGCTATTTTTGACGCATTCTCTTCTTCTCTATTGTGATAATTCATGAAACATACAGAACATATTTCTCTGAAAGAAGCTCGACGTATCATAATGTATCGTCAAGGTTTACTATCACCATTATCTGATATTTTTTCTGTGAAAGATTATTGTGAACGGCTTGGCTATGTGCAAATAGATACCATTTCTGTCGTCGAGCGTGCCCATCATCATGTGCTGTACAATCGTATGGGAAAATATATTACCGCGATGCTTGATATTGCACTCGAAAAAGAGAAAAGTATCTTTGAATATTGGAGTCATGCCGCGTCATATTTACCGATGCGTGATTATCGCTACTCTTTGGTACGAAAAAAATATATCAGTGAAGGAAGCACAACATGGTTTTCCGAAGACCTTGATGTGCAATCGTCTCTTTTGACATATATTCGAGAGAATGGTGAGGTGCAATCAAACGATTTTGACCATGAGCACTCTTCTCAAAAAAAAGGTGGTTGGTGGAGTTGGAAGCCCACAAAAAAAGCATTGGAACATTTATTTATGAAAGGCGATTTGATGATTGCTCGACGTGAAGGTTTTCGCAAAATATATGATATTCCGGAACGTGTTCTACCGAGCGACATAGATACAACATTCCCGACACCGCAGGAATATCTTGATTATTGTATTTATAGCACTATTAATGCACAAGGTCTTGCTTCTATTGATGATATGACACATTTACGATCGGCATCCCATAAAAAAAATATACAAAAAAGACTTGATGAATTATTGCGGAACACTTCACTCATACCTGTCGAAATTGAATCTCTTAATCAGCTTTATTATTCGACGGTGGATATTATTGCGGAACATATTCCCAAAAACAAAAAACGTGTCCATATTCTCTCTCCCTTTGATAATCTCATTATCAGAAGAAGAAAAGTGAAAGAAATTTTTAACTTTGATTATACCATTGAGTGTTATGTGCCCGAGCATAAAAGAGTGTATGGGTATTTTTCTTTGCCTATTCTTTATGGCACAGAATTTATCGGAAGAATAGATTGTAAAGCAGAAAGAAAAAATCAAATTTTTATTATCAAAGGTTTATTTCCCGAAGGTCAACGTGACAGAGAAGAACTCAATCGTATCATAGAACCCACATTGTCTAATTTTGCTTTGTGGAATGGTTGTCAGGAAATTCAATGGCAGAAGTAATCATTACTCTGTTCTTTGAGCAAAGAAAACAATATAGGTATCAGCGTAGCGCGTGGTGATAATAACGCCTTTTTCTTTGCCTTTTGCCCAAGTAAATTTTTTTCTGAGAATATCCGGTTCGGTAAAAAAACCACGTTTTTTTATTTCGGTGAGATGCGACCATTGATATTCACGTATTTTTTTTTGCATTGTTTTTTCATGATATATCATCATATCAAGAATGGTAAACCGTTCATACCACGGTGATGGCATTATCTCATGCTCACTAATCCCGTATCCGATGCGATTATCGAAAACACTTATGCCATGTTCATAAAAAAATGTTCCCAAAGCACCGCTTCGTATTAAGGCGGGATGAGGTTCAACAAGAATATGCGCTTTTTCCGGTGCCAAGAGTGTTGCTTGTTGTGTCGAAGTCGGATGCCATTGACAATCAATATCCGGTCTGGAAACAAGAGAATTATATTCCATCGAAGGGTCATTCCACAGAACAATTTCACGACATTCTTGTTTATAGCCGATAATTTCTTTTTTCCAAGGATATTCAAGAATTTCATCAAAAGCAGGCGACACTTTTATACCGCATATTTTTTTGTATGGCGCATTCTGCACTAACGATAATGGCGGCAAATATTCATCAGGTGAAGTAAAACGTTGTATCAAATTTCTTCGTGCCGGATCAGCCCATAGCCCATCGGGAACTATTGGAGGATTATGCAAAAACTCTTCGGCTTTGTGATGCATAACCGTGATAGAGTGTAAGCCATTACGCACGAAATTTCTTTGGGCAATGGCAGCCGTCAGTTCATCGGCTTCATATGTCACAACAGATTCGGCAAAGTCGGCTATATAGGATGTATCCATGCCGCTGCCCGTACATAATTCGACGACGGAATGGCAATCCTTGAAATACGAAGCATGATGACGCGCAATCTCCGGCGCACTGCTTTGTTCATAGGTTTCTCGCGTAAACCACCAATTCCCTCGTGATTTATTGTTTTTTTCCGCCTTGAGTGTTGCTTCTGCAATGCCACATAATGTGGAAATTCTTTCGGGTGAAATATCGCTGCATTCTTTACGCAAAGCCATAAGTCCCGATGGTGTCATCACACGATGTTTCTCAAGGTGAATGCGTATTTTTGCCATTATTTCTTCGGCTTGTTCACTCAGCCAAAATAACTCTGCCATGATGATGGGTCTTTGATGATACATGAAAGACTTTTATCAAAAATACAGAGAAAATGAGTGATAAGAACTATCATTATACCCAAAACCTCATTGTGTGGCTTATGCACTATAATGAACTCTATGATGTATATATTACCCGTAAAAGGGTGAAAAATATTACATTGCGCATAAAAAATGACGGAACGGCACTTTGCACTGCACCCATGCGATTATCATGGCAGGATATTGATGTATTTATTCAATCGCATACAACATGGTTAGAAAAACAAAGAAAAAAGTTTGCAAAGCTCTCGGCTTTACGTGTACCGATTGCAGAAAATGAACTTCTGTTTCGCGGAAAAAAATATCAGTATATTCAAGTAAAAGAATTAGCCTCTCTCGTACTATTCGACCATGAACGCTTATGTATTCGTGCAGCGGCAGACATGAATATTCCCGAAGAAAAAGAAGCATGGTATATTGAACAAGCATTGCGCATCATTCCCCCCAAAGTAGCATATTTTGCCGAGAAATTCGGATTTATATACAAAAATGTTACGATACGCAATCAAAAAACAAAATGGGGAAGTTGCTCTGCCAAAAAAAATCTCAATTTTAATTATAAATTAGTGCAAACACCGGATTATGTTCTTGATTATCTTATTCTTCATGAACTTGCCCATACGGAACATTTACATCATGGACCCACATTTTGGGCACGTGTTGAGGAATGCTGTCCCGATTATAAAAAAGCGGAACATTATTTACGTCACGAAGGCAGAGTACTGTGAGGAATTATCGCATATACTTGAAAATTTGGCGTACAGATGAATATCCTTGTACACGCGCTTCGAGAAAATACAACCCGTCAGCAATCGAATCAGGTATCCATTCTATTGTCGTTTTTTTATTGCCATCTATGATGTTTTTGCATAGATGAGAAATGTCTGCCACCTTTTCACCCATTTGGTTATACACAATGAGTGATGTTTGTTGTGGTTGTGAATACGAAAGCCATATAATATCAAAACGTAACGATGATGTAAATGGGTTTGGTTGTGGTGCGTAAATAAATACAGGCGCAGAGTAACGACGTACATCCTTTTCTTCTTCTATCATATTTGTTATGGTATTGTGTAAGGAATCCGGTACACACCTATACAAAGAAATAGCATTACTCGGCTGGATAGTTTTTCTACGATCAAAGAGTATCAATTCACGACTGTCGGCAGAAAGGAATAAGGTGGTTTTGTCTGGCATTACAATATTTCTCTTCCATTGAGTACCTTCATCATCTGAATAGTATATCTCATTATTTGATCGCACTTGAAAATATCGATTACTTTTTTCATCACGCCATAGTTGCATAATAAAGCTTGTTTCGACTAAATCACGAAGTAACCATGTTTTGCCGCGATCTGTCGTTTCATAAATTGAACAACCCATTTGTGAAGAATTCTGGACATTGAGCAAAAATTTATCGGTTTTCTCATAGAAATACATATTGATTGGGGTTGTTGCATCGGGTAATTCCGTAGAATCATACGTTATGCCACCATTGTTAGTGTAAAGCATATATCCCCCGGGTTTGTCATCCATATTTCTTTTTATTAGCAAAAAGTATTCTGTAACAGATCGAGGATATATCCCAATGGAACGACCATATACTTTTTTTAATAATGTTAATTTTTTACCTGACTCAGTATGTAAATAGAGATTAGAGGTATCTTTTTTAAAGCTAAATTGACCTGTCGTAAAAAATGAATCTAATGATATGGGGGTATAAAAATTTGATTGCATTGCAGTCATAAATCCTTTAGAGCTAAAACTATTGCCATTGTCTCGTGAAATCCGAGGTAAGAGATTTGCCCCAAAAAAAGCTATGAACACAGAATCACGTTGTGCATATACTTGTGTTGTGAATTCAACAATATCATTTAACAGAGTATCATCGGGTTTGTTTTGATAAAAATTCCATGTTGCTCCTCCATTGGTAGTTGTACAAAATCTCTGACGGGAACTGCCGACGATTCCACGAGATTCATCATAAAAATTTACGGCTGTTTTATACTGCATACAATAAGAAATAAGAGACGATTTCCCATGTATAATACGAATAATTTGTTTACTCTTGCCAACACAAAGCAGCGATCCATCCGATAGCGGCATCAAAGCATTAAATGAAACATCATAGAGCAGAGGCATACCTAAAAAATACGGTTTTTTCCATTCTATTGTCTTTGAAGTTAATGAATAGATGGCAATACTGTCATTACCGCTTATCTGCGTTGGAGTGTCTTTATTGAGATACACGAGGGTGTCGCCTATCTTCACACAGGATTTTGCAGTAGTAGGTAAGATAAAACGATTGAATGTGTTCCAATCATTTGTTTCATAGAGTATAGTATCAAAAAGCACATAGCTTTGTGTATTATGAGTATAATGATTGGTTAGTTTAGGCAATGGAGTTGAGGTAGGAAAATTATATTCTTCAGACCAAGTTTTTCCCTCATCGTCACTCTTAATATATGTTGATTGTGTTGTAAGTAGTACAATTGTTCCGTTAGGACTCATAAACCCATCTCTTATAGTATGATGAGATAATGAACTGTTTTCAAACCATGTTATTCCTTTATCGTTGCTGTATAATAGTTTTTCATTTTCATTTATTGCAAAAAGGGTGGATTGACCGCTCCATATACGATACATCATAAAAGGAATGGATTGTTTTTTCCATGTTATTCCTTTATTGGTTGAACGCATAATCTGATATGAACCAAATGCAACAATATAAACAGAATCATCAGGAAAATCTGTGATAGATATTGGTGTTTCTTGCGTAGCTAAGTATTTACTACGCCATGTGATACCATTATCAGAAGAAAGTATAAGAGTTCCTTCTTCACCGAAAACAGCACATTGATTATCATGTAATACTTTTATTGCCGTGAGTGTGCCGTCTAATCTTTGATAATTATTTGTAGGTATTTGTGATAAACCATAGTGTTGAATACATAACGCGAGTAATACTATAAACAAAAAACTTTTCATGTTGAGATTCCTATAAGAAATTTTAAGGGCAAAATTACAACATTTTGTCCTTAATAGGTGATGTTCTAAATTATTGACAAACGATAAAACATTACTGTATTGCACCTGGAACTCTCGGATCATCGAATATGTTTCCACTTGGGCATATTTGAGAACTTGGAATAGAGCTCACTTTAATGTGGTCTATTTCATTTGTGATAGGATTGCGACACATACGCGATGTTTCTACACAAAAATCAGTATCTGTTCTTGTGCTAAAAGCAAAAATGATAACCGCATACAAAAATGTGAGGCGAGAAATGAGGGTAAACATAAAGTGTACTCCTAACAAAACTTGAAAAAAAAGTAGTAAATGACATGCTTACATAATTAAAAAAAAACGACATTTCCAAATATTGTTGTCTAAAATCTTGCTTTTCCAAAAAATTATACAGAAAGGTTTAGCTTTTGCAATAGCTGCATAGGTTTAGTATAGGTGATTCAAAGGGAATAGCAATGCTGTCCCGATTATAAAAAAGCGGAACATTATTTACGTCACGAAGGCAGAGTATTGTGAGGAATTATATGTAAAACAGGGATTGTTGTGCTAAAGCATTTTCATGGTGTAATAGCCATTCTTTACGATGCAAGCCCCATGCATAGCCCGTCAAAGAACCGTCACTACCAATAATACGATGGCAAGGAATAAAAAGTGCAAGAGGATTACAAGCATTCGCATGGGCAATGGCACGGATGGCTGCCGGATTATTCATTATTTCTGACAAATGACGATAGGACATCGTTGCACCAAAGGGGATTCTATGAAGATATTTCCATACACTTTGTTGAAATTCCGTTCCTTGGGGATTAAGAGGAAGATATTCACTAAATGGTTTGCCGGAAAAATATTGCTGTAATAAAAAACCTCCATACTCTGTCAGCGATGATGGGCAAGAATGGACAGGGGAATTTCCATCGTCCCAATAGCATTGAACAAGGGCGTTGTCATCCGCGCAAAGAATTATTGATCCTAAGGGTGTATCAATACAAGAAGAATACATGAAAATTAGATATTTTCCTGATTTTTGACGACAATCACATGTGTGTCATTACCGCTTTTAGCAACGGCTTTTGTCGTAAATTTTTGAGCATTTTGTAAATCGGAAACGCTTAAATTAGAAAATGGATGAATGCCGCCGCCTATAATTAACGGAGCAATAAAAAAATGCACTTCTTGTAAAAGTCCTGCATGGGCAAATGACGATAACAATATGCCACCACCTTCGACCATTACTGATGAAATGCCAAAATTCGTGCTTAATGCTTTTAATGCTGCAACCATATCGGGTCTGTGTTCGCTATTTTCGGCAACTCCCACCACATGGACACCTGCTTGCCGTAAATTATCAGCTTTTTTATTTTTTGCATAATTATTTGTGCAAATAACAATTGTTTTATGGCGCAATCTGTCGGAGAAAAGTTTTATGTGAAATGGCAAAGAGAGTTTTGAATCAAGCACTACTCGCCAGGGGTGCATCCCACTCACGTCGCGTACCGTTAATTCAGGGTCATCTTTTAGTGCAGTATTTTTTCCTACAAGGACGGCATCGAGTTCCGCACGCAGCATGTGAACACGGCGACGGCTTTCTTCGCCGCTTATCCATCGGGAAGTACCGTTTTTTGTTGCTATACATCCATCGAGCGATTGCGCTATTTTGCCAACGACATACGGCATCCCTGTTGTGATATGGTGCATGAACATACGATTAACCCACCGACATTCATCCTCCAAAATTCCTGTTGTGACTTCAATGCCCGCGGCGCGCAATGCAGCAATACCTTGACCCGCCACTAAAGGGTTGGGATCGGCAGTACCAATGACCACGCGCTTTACCTTTTTTTCGATAAGCAAATCAGAACAAGGAGGTGTTTTCCCAAAATGGCTGCATGGCTCTAAATTGATGAAAACTGTGGCTCCTGCCACATCGGTTGTTGCATTCTGTATCGCCTGTACTTCGGCATGTCCCTCGCCATATCGTTCATGCCACCCTTCGCCGATAATGGTATCATTTTTAACGATGACGCAACCCACACGAGGATTGGGCGACACACTTCCGCTTCCTTTCAAAGCCAAGAGCAGTGCTTTTTGCATATAATATGAATCAGATTTCATACGTACTCATATATTGATTTGGGATAAGGAAAAAGCAAAGATACTGAAAAAGTCAGCACCTTTTTGTCTATACATTATTTGCCGGATAATTTTCTAAGGAGTGTGTGTATTGTTGCACAATATCCGCAATGCCTTGTTGCAATGAAATAGAGGGTTGCCAGCCCAAGTGTCGAGCATGGCTGATGTCGAGCAATTTACGCGGCGTACCGTCAGGTTTGCTCGCATCGAAAGCAAACTTACCTTGCCAATGAACGGCTTCTCGTATCAGCTCGGCAAGTTCGCGAATGGTGTAATCTATGCCCGAGCCGCAATTTATAAATTCACCCGTTTCTGCCGCGGAATATTTTTCCATAAAATAGACCGCTGCTTGCGCCATATCGTCTGCATGTAACAATTCTCTGCGGGGTGTACCACTGCCCCATATTGTGACTTGATTGTCTCGTATTCCGACTTCTGCAAGAGCATGCCGTATGCCATGATCCGATAATGTATCTGTCTGTATTCCGAAACCTAAGGAATACATCGCAATATCACGTCGCAATGTTTCCATGTCATTTTGTTGCAAATACTTTGCAAGGATAACCTTACGAATAAGAGCCGGAACAACATGAGATGTTTCCAAATTAAAATTATCATTATGACCATATAAATTGGATGGCATTAATGACATAAAATTTGCACCATATTGTTGATAATAGTTTGAACATAATTTAATGGCAGCAATTTTAGCAATCGCATACGGTTCATTCGTCGGTTCTAATTCTCCCGTAAGTAAATATTCTTCCCGTAATGGTTGTGGAGCAAATTTTGGATAAATACACGATGAGCCGAGATTTAATAATTTTTTTACACCATATTTCCATGCCGTATGTATGACATTGGAAGCAATCATAATATTGTCATAAATAAAATCGGCACGATAGGTTGAGTTTGCGACAATACCACCAACTTTTGCAGCACACAAGAACACATATTCAGGGCGCTCCTGTTCAAAAAAATCATTGGTCGCTTGCTGATTGCGTAAATCAAGTTCACTGCTTGTGCGGGTAACAAGATTTTCATAGCCCGACCGTTGCAATTGACTATAAATTGCAGAACCGACTAAACCCCGATGCCCTGCTATATATATTATAGATTTCTTATCCATGAATTGTTATCAGTAAAATGTTGATGTTGTCACACTTTCAAACTTAATCAGTAAGAAAGTCTTACCAATATACCATATTTTCTTCGTTTATGAATGGTGTAAGGAACAAATAACGCAAAGTCCCGATGATGGGAGTATAAGCGTTCCTAAGCATATAATCCGTAGTTTTGCACTCGTAATCGTTTTCAAACAATACGGATATATCAATGGAGTTATTTGTATGCCGCGGGTTTTCCGGGCAGATAGTGCGCATGGACTGCGAAGACAACTTACCTATACAGCATATCATTTTTGCAATGGCGGATCAGCTCGGCATCAATTGGCAAAGTGAACGCTTGGGGCTTTACAATCTGACGCAAGATGTTGAGTATTCGCCGGAAGACACCCTCGTCGGTAAAGCAACTCGATCGGGCGATTTAGTCATGTTGGCTGATGGCGGATCATGTCATAAAAAAGATTAGCGTTACAGCGAACATCACTACTCTTCGGCAATATTGATTTTTTTTGTGCGATATTGTTTCTTTTCCGATTGCTTCTTTTTTGAGGATAAACGTTCCTCTCTCTCAGAAAATGAAGGCGCGGTTTTCTTGCGTTGTTTGGGAATTTCCAAAGAACGGAGAATAATATCACGTAATTTTTTACAAGCAATATCAATATTTGTTTTTTGGCTGCGCGTTTCCTGCACGCTGATAAGCATATTTCCTTCACTGTCAAACCGTAGAGATTTTTTTTGCGATAAAGCTGTTTTTGCATAATCCGGCAATGCTTCACAGTGCATAAAATCAAAGGCTAACTGAATTTTCGTTGAGGTTTTATTTACATTCTGCCCACCCGGACCCGATGCCCTTACTGCATGAATACTGATGCTGTCGGCTTCAAGAGTGATTGTGTCGTTTATAATAATTGGCGATTTCATTACCGTATCATATAAAATGGATATATAAAAACAGAATTATTCACGGTCACTTTACAGAAATACACTCCATAAAGAGTATTATCCCACTCACACCTGACTATATCCGTATATGATGTATCATGCAATAATGTATGAATACGCTTACCTGACACATCGTAAATTTCAGCATGTACCCGTTCGCCGGAGGCGCACATAATATGGAATACTACTTTAGCATTATTGTGATAGTAAATGCGTACCATGTTATCGTTATCAAGTTCTTTGTCTTGTATATTTGTCATGGATTGCCGCGGATAATAGTACAAGTGTGCGGGAATTTTAAGTGGCGATTCCTCACTTACTGTGATATAACCGGCTCCGGTGGAAGTCCAACATACGGCTTCGCCTTGTGGTTCAAGTTCATACGGAACGAGTGTAAATGGACGGCTGAATGTTTGCTCAATCATTTCCCCGGAATTTCTTTTCCAATAATACATATTCGCATAAGATTTGAGCAAAATTTCCATACCATTCGGGGAAATATCGCCGCCGACAATGCCCGTTAATGGCAATATCGCCACTTTCTGCAATATAGTGACTTCGCTGACAGATTGCGGATAGGGAAAACGATATACTCCCACATTATCCTCACGTTTGCTGACAATAAATATATCTTTTGTTAATGGATCAAGCAACACTGTTTCGGCATCACGATTTCCATCCGGATATGTATAACGTAATATATCAAATTGTGTCAGTGTTGTATCCTTTTTTGTAGAAGGAATTTTGGGTTCTTGACAACGAATAATTGATTTTTCGGAATACACAGCATTATTATCACCTATTTCGCCAATATAAATGTAGGAAGAATTCTCAAGAGGACCTTTCCCAACGGCAATATCTTCCCAATCCCGGTTTTGGATATTGGCAAATCTTATCACAGCGCGTAATGAGCATAGCGAATCCACAAGAAAAATTCGTGGTTCATCGCCCGAATCGTTATGGAGCCAATACATATTGTTATGGAGAACAGAAGCAGCTATTCCCGATGCTTCATCAATGGTATTTGGCATTATACATTTATCTTCACGTGGACCGAACATGGGTTGTGATTGCATAGCGTAAGAACATAATGCCATCACAGATAATGCAGCATATAATCGTAGAATAAGTAATCTGTTTTTCATGATTAGCAATTATGTTGGAGAATATTCGGTCATTGCTGCAAGTATTGCTGAACGCATGATTTTTTCATGTTCTATAGTTCGATTTTGCAGAGTAATATGTATTGCCAATGATATAGCATTATGTTGCACCGAGCGAATATCAACACGTAGGGATGCCGCGTCAAATTCAATGTCATTATATGGTAAACGAGAAGAAATATATTGCTGCAAATCCTTAATATTCTTCACACTATGCGGGTCCATTTCAGCTTCAATAATGACAGTAGATTCCACACAACGCGAATAATTAACTATACTTTGTGCCATAACATTATTGTTGGGTATCACAATAACATCTCCGTTATCGCCAAGCAGCTCCACATTAATAAAATTGATATTGATAACTTTACCGTGAACATTATTAATAGAAACTTCATCATGGATACGGACAATATCCGTAAACATAAGTATCATTCCATTGATAATGCTTGTCACATATTCTCGGGTAACAATTGCTAAAGCGGCAGCAACGATACTCAGGGCAGTAAACAGTGCTTGTACATCAACATTAAATGCGCCAAGTAAAGAAATAAAAAGTATTATTGCACCAATAACGGAACTTATTCGACGCACGCCAAGTGTAAAGTTGTTATTGGTACGATCATGGTCAACATTGTTTCTGCGTGCATACACACCCAAGACTAATCGTTTCACAATTGCCAGAATCAACAATCCCGTTGAGTATAATAGCACAGCATCAAAGTACCGAGCGGGAATACCATATTTTCGATTTAGATTCGGAAATTCCGCTTGAATATAAATCAGCAATATAAGCGCAATTATATATAAAGCTAATATGAAAATTCTACGCATCATCATGGTTTTTCTTCCGGTGTTTAGTCGTTTTTTCTTCTATTGTATAATAGCGAAGCTCGCCGCCAATGCCTTGTATTTCTTTGTTTTTACTGTCTTTGTAACCACTCATAATGTTTTTTAATCGAGGATAGCATACATCTGTGCATATATTGTTTTCATTATTTGTGATAAGAATACATTGTCTGTTGCCGCCGTCTTGTTTATTCAGTGCAAGCACGGCATGTCCGGTGGTGCCTGAACCCGCAAAAAAATCAAGTACCCGCACATGACGCGAATTAGTATGCAGCCCAATAAGAAATTTAATCAAACCTGTCGGTTTCGGATAATGAAATATGTCTTGGTGCAATATTGAACGTAATTCATTACTGCCGCTGCCGTTCATAAACTCACACAAACCGCGGTACGGAATATATCGTCTACGTATAATATCATTGTTATCCACATACTGATACTGCTTTATATATACTTTCCATTGCCCTGATTTATTCTTTTTTTCAACAATAAACCCATGCTCTTTGCCCCAATCGTATTTTTGTTTGCTCCAACGCCATGTATTTGGTTTACCTTCCGCTCCGCCGGCATACAATATAGTTCCGTCTTGCATTGTAATGGGATAATCGAGAGTTTTGCTGTAACTTCCCTTGTAATCTAAGTCACGAAGATAGTATTTACCTCTGCGCCCCGAATATTCATCACTATATTTATATTTTTTATCTTTTTCCGTGTGAACTTCTTGTTGAGCAAATACTGTTTGTGCAGCATTTTTCCCATAGCATAGCACATAGTCAAATTCAATCGCTACTTTGTCAGTATCGTGACCGGCACCACTTTTGCAGCGTCTTACAATATTAACAATAAAATTATGTTCGCCAAATATTTCGTCCAATAATAATCGCAGATGTGCATGTTCATTATCATCAATAGAAATAAATATTATGCCGTCATCAGCAAGAAGAGTATATGCTAATCGCAATCTTTTTTCCATAAATGACAACCATTCAGAATGCCGATATTCATGGGTGTGACGGCGATAAGAATCTTTATAGCGAAAATCCTTACTTCCCGTATTGTATGGTGGATCAATGTAGATAATGTCAATTTTCTGAGCATATAAAGCTGTCAATGCACGTAAAGCCGGCTCATTGTCACTTTCAATCAATATATGAAAGTTATGGTCATTATGATATTCTTCATCAGGGTTCAAATCAAGCGAAATTTGAGATAATTCATTATTGGTTGAAGAATATTTTTTATGTATTCGTCGGCTTTTATCTTCAACAAGGGTGGGTATTTGTATATCAGAGACTGAATTTTCCACAGACTCCTCCCACACAAGACCATATTTTTTTGAGTTCTCTCGCTGACGTATATATTCAATCAACTCGTTTTTTGTCCATTTTTCATATTTGTTCGGCATTATGTTCCTTTTTACAAAGAGTGATATTGTTGTAAAAGTTCGACAATGCGTGGCAAACACTCTCCGCTTTTTTCCTGAATTGCAAGATGTGAATATGGTGTGAACGGTGTTGGTGTAGGGTTTATTTCAACACAAAAGGCACCACGATTTTTTGCTGTAAATGGCAAATAAGCAGCGGGATACACTTCTGCGGATGTGCCAATAGAAAAAAAGACATCACAATGCCCGGCAATATATTCGGCTTTTTCAAATATTCCATCGGGTAAATTTTCACCGAACCACACGACGGAAGGGCGTATATTGCCACCACAAGCATTGCACAATGGCAATTCTTTGCTTTGTATATTTATTTCGTGCGTATAAGGAGTGCTGCATTTCACACAATGATTGTCAATAATATTTCCATGTAATTCCAATATGTTTTTTGTTCCGGCTCTTTGATGTAATCTATCAACATTTTGTGTTATTACAGTGCAATTAGGCGTGTTTCTTTCCAGCTCGGCAAGAGCAATATGTCCTGCATTGGGTTGTGCATCCGCAATAATTGCGCGCCTATAATTATACCATTGCCATACTCG
>JAFLBY010000062.1 GCA_017302855.1 Candidatus Kapaibacterium sp. | reverse complement strand
ATCCGACTTCCAAGGGCTTGCCTTGCCTGCTATGACAGAATCACTTCTATTCATGATAATGTCAATTTGTTGGCGCGTCATGACTTCAAATTGCATCCCACCATCGGTTAATTCAGCAATGGCATAAGCTGCTATTATTTCACCACCAGAGTCACTTGGCACATGCTTAATATATGGCTGTGTACCAAGCTCATAACTAAATAAATCCGCTTTGCGTACCACATAAGACCGAATTGATTTTACGACGCCTGCATCTGTCAGTATTTTAATTAAGCCCATATATGATGGCTCAAGTATTACTTTCTTTTTGCGAGGTAATAAATAAGCGAACTTTAAGACAGGATTTAATGTCAGTCCTGTCAGTGCGACATTATATACTGCATTCATAAGTGACTCAGGGTTTTGCTGCGCAGCAGCAAATAAATATTCACTATTGTTTAATATCTGTATTGCAAATGCTTTCTCTTTGTCAAAGTCAATTTTTGACTGCGCTACGGCAACAAAGCGGTCACGCACTTGAAGCATTTGTTGCTCGGGATTAAATTTTTCTATTGCACTCATGCTTGCACCTCTCTCATTGCCCAATTGGGTAAAGACAAATCACGTATGCCGCCTTTTTCTTTTGATTCGTAAGCAGGGAATTCACCTGTCTCATAAGCATTTTTTAATTTCTCTAATGCTGCTTTATATTCGTGTCTGCCTTGCATAATTACGTATTCGGGTAACACGTAAATCTGCGCCACATAAGGTGCTGTTTTCTCTTGCGCAATAATGACAAACTGTCGTGGCTTGTCATCAATGTGCTGCACTACGTCGCTGTAAAACGCTGCTTGGAGATGGTAAAAATAGGAAGCTGAACTGCGTGCGAATCCATCCGGGCTGCAATCGTCTGTGGATTTTAAGTCAATAATTATTTTATCATTAAATCCATCAGGCCTGACACGCACTTCTACGCCATTTATTTCGGAAAAAATACTACTCTCAATCTCGGTACATGATTTAATTAAATCGTTGGTAAAGAGATTGTTAAATATTACTTCCTGCATTTTTTTCAAGACGTTGTAATCCCATGAAGAAATCATTGTTTTGCCTGCATTTACCGCGATTTGTTCTTGCTTCCAAGCGCGGTTTTTTGCTGTACGATAGTCTTTGTCCGGCTCAGGTCGTTGCCTGTCATCAATCAAAAAGAATTCCTTTTCAAAAGTTTCCGGCTCAAGAATGATTTTATGATACGCAGCACCAAATGCGAGCGCATCCGTTTGCGTAGTAGGATTGTTGAGGTTGTGAATATAGTGTGCAAGTGATTTACTTGCTATTGTTTTAAGATGTGTGCTTGACACAGCTTTCGAAGCGTGATAATCCGCATTCGACATATTCTGTATTAATCTTGCTTTTGTCATACAAATATTCCTTTTTTAATGAATTTGAGGGTCTGGGAATGCTACGTAGAGTAGCACAAATGCAGCAATAATAATTATTGCTTTTACGAAGCGTTTCTCTTTTTGAGTCATAATAATCTGCATGGTTTTTTCCTTACAGATTATTGACGACAACAATAAATGCGACGACGACAGCAAGTGAAACGGCTGCTATTTTGCAGAATTCTTTTTCACGTTCATTGGAAAAAGAAAATTCAACTTCATACTTGAATCTCATAGCTGCACCTTGACTATATCCATTGTCACAAAGGAATCTATTTGTATATTTGCGGTGCTTGTCTGACACAAGTTTTTATTTAGCTCTGCTGAGTTGCTGCTCGGCAGGGCTATTTTTTCGCCCGGACACAAATTATTTCTTTCCTTTTCGAACAAATGTACCTGTTGTGCGAGACCACTTTTTACAAGTTTGTCATCTAAATCTTCAATTTCTACGAGTGCTTTTTTGAGTTGCTCTCTAAGAGCTTCTACAGCACCTACTGTTTTGCCTTGCTCGACATCCGTCAAGATGCGATTCATTTCTGAAAGCGGGCTGAATACATCAAGTACCTCAGCGGATAAATTCCCGTTGTGATCTGTCGCGACTGGGCGCATATCACGAGGGATAAGATTAAATTTACCTAATGGTGGCATTGCCTCTCCTTTTTTGAATAGTTGTTGGGGTAATAGTACCTTTAATTTTCTGTTGAATATTTTTCCATCTGTCTTCAGCATTTTTGGCAGGTTGCGCATAATCAACATTAAGTGCAACTGCCTGAATGGAGCGTTCTTTTGCTTGCTCGACCGCATCAAGCGTATAGCGAAGTGTGCCGCCGGCTGTGGCGTGGTCGGCATGTAACCAACCTTTTTTTTTGTAGTGTTCAAGGGTTGACTTTGAAACACTACCCTTGCAGGCATTCTTTAAACCTTCAAATGTGAATGTTTGCTTCATCTTGTCACCCCGTTGGCATTATTGTTGCAATAGTCCATCGCGTTGCATTTTCTCGGTAGATGCGGCTGCAAGGAAGTCAACCATGTTGTATCCTGCATCTTCAATCTTGACAATGTGAGCGGCTGGGAGTGAAGTCCAGACTTGAAGCAATTTTGCCGAAAACGGCAGCGGTTTGCGACCGCGTTTTTTGGGAATTGTACTCATTTTAGTTAATTTGTTTAGTGAGTGAATCAATACGATAATTTTACAACGCAAAATTAACATTAAATGTTATTCTGTGCAAATATTATTTACATTAAATGATGTTTTGTGTTCAAATTCATAAATTTTTCACATAAAATTCATAATTGGGGCTTTGGTGAGTAGTTTGTTAGACATCGGTGATCGGCTTAATGAATGGATTGCTTCAACGGGCTTTAAGAAATATGAGGTTGCGGAAAAGGTAGGGATTTCTGTTGTTCAGCTCAGTCGGATACTGAAAGGCAAAAGTGCTATGAGTTTTAGATTAGAAAACGCCTTTCGTTCCATCGGAGCTGATGTGGATTGGATTCTGACGGGTCGCAAGCCGGGTGTTGAGGCGACAAAAGGCAAACTGCTTGCTCGCTACTTTTTGCCCGACGTGCAAAACGTGGTGATTGAAACCGAACCTACGCAGGATGGAGTGAACGTATTGATATATGAAATAGCAAAAGCTGCCGACCCGGTTGTTTATGTATTCGACGAAGATGAGCTTGAGAAGATGGATAATGTTATTGTTGTGCAACCGAGCAAACGAGATTTGCGCAAAGCTGCCGCAACCCCGATCATGAGTAAAGAGTAACACAAAGGAGAATAACTATGAAAAAGTTTATTAAGATATACCTTTATATCTGTTTAGGTCTATTTGTCATTTCAATGATGATATACTGGCTCGGTACATCACTTACGCCGCAATCCGACAAAGTTGTAAAAAATGACTCTGTGCCTGTCGCCTCTACCGCACCCAAGTATCAACCACCGAGTGCCAAAGACGAAGAGCCATCAAACAGCACTGAATCTATGTTATCATTGCGTACAGACAAATTACCCAATGGTCACTACAGTCTTGTCTTACAAAATTCATCGTCAAAAACAGTGAAGTCCGTGACTGTTGAAATACATGATTTTACAGGGATCTATGGTCGCGGCGAACAGCGCGAATCTATTGATACAGTGACATTTGATAATGTAGGTAAAAGTTTTGAAGAAGTCCTGAACACTTATAGTCATTACATTGGCAAAATAGAGAGGTCAAATGTTTACGGCAATATTATCGGTGCCACTTATGAGTAAAATCCCTACTCATTAATTAGTAATATATGCACATATAAAGGTATGCAAGAACAATCGCAACATGATATGTATGCACGACTCGTTGAGTTGATGCGAGTAAACAGTTGTCGCCCATCACGACTGCGTGAGCGTGAGATTGAGCGACTGTGTGATTATTTGCAAATGCACAATCCTGATATGTACGATAAAGCTCTGCATGATTTTAATGTAGCCGACATTTTGACCGAAGACATTCTGTACCAGATACATCGCATAGACTTTATGAGTAAACAAGAGATACATAATATTATACATAAACTCAACCCTGCAAAGAAAGCGAACATCAACACTGCCATCGGCGTGACCGATAGTGATGAGTTCGAGTTTTTCAAAGTGACCGGGAAAAGCATGGTTGAAGCAGATATTTTGCCCGGTGATCAGGTTGTCATTCAAAAGACTGCACGCCCGAAGAATGGCGATACAGTGGTGGCAAATATTAATGGTAAGATACTGTTAAAGCAATATTACGCGCAAGATGATGGAGTTTTGCTTAAGTCTGCCGCCAAAGACATCCCCCCGATGTTCCTCGAATATGGCGAGCCGGATATACGTGGAGTGGTCATTGGGATTGTGAGAGGGAAGTAAGTATGCCCAAAAAATCAAAACAAGAAAATGGTCAGATATTGCATGCATTCTATCCTTATGCTCATATAAAAATAAGGCATGGGGTGTATTATACTGTACTACACGACAAACCAATTTCGACTCGAATCAGATGTGATGCGAAGCTGCTAAAAGACAGGATATTATCTCGTCAGCAAGCAGTAGCTATGCTTAATGCCCGCGTTGAAGAATATCTGGGTATTCAAAGAGGAGAGTCAGGGAGAGTAATACCTCCTTCACGAAGCATCCAAGTGCCGAATCCTGTAAAAGCAGGTCCTATCCCTGTGCGATTTAATCCAAATGGTAATGCACCTAACTTGCTTGACATAGCTGAAGAATACTTGACGATGAAGCGAAGTGTCGTATCAGCTGAATTTATGAAACACATTATGTCCAATCTTAAGTTGTTTCTGACCCAAGATTATCCTGTCACTGAATACACCGCAATCAGGGCAATGATTGTAAAGAATGCAAATTCGTATGACCATGCTCCAAGTACGGCAAAGAAACATCACAGACTGCTTTTCGCATTCTTCGAATGGGCGAAAAAAGCAGGATATGCTGATGTAAACCCAATGGATGCGGTGCAAGCTCCGCGCGTTCCTCAGCAAGAAGTGGTGTTCCCATCGTGGGATGAGTTCAACCAAATCGTTGAGTATTATCGTAAAGGAGTGAATTACAAACTTCATAAGGATTTACGCGAAGAAAACATCCGCTTTTGGACGGTCCTTGCCAAAACAGGGATGCGGATACAAGAGGCGTTTACGCTGCGTGTGGAAGACTTTACAGATAAAGGATTTAAGATTGACGGCAAACGTAAATTTCACGAGGAACCACGGATTCGTTGGTTTATATATTCCGCTGTTCCGGGCATCAAAGAACTGATGGAGGAGTGCATTAAACACGCTCAACCCGATGGTCGCTTATGGTCGTGGAGAAATTACTCTACGCCTGCGACAAACTTACGCGATTGTGTGAGGGCATTGAGTATGAATGAAGCGTATTCGCCGCACTCACTAAGGCGTTTGGCAAAGTGGTGGTGGGAGATAGAGTTAGGGCTGCCCGCACATCTTTGTAACTTGCTTGCAGGGCATAGCTTTGCAGTCAGGAACAAGTATCATCGCGCACCCACACTTGAAGATTTAGAGGGGTATATGAGCAAGGCATAAAAAGCACTGTACGGTATTTGTCGGGTATTTGTCGGGTATTCTTACATTGCTCAAAACACTATCAAAAATCTATGGGGAATGTCGGGTATTTTTTGCAAGTTTTGGCAAGAAATGGCGGGTTTTGGCAGACTTTGGGCGAGTAGCTGTTTTTGCTAAATTGTTCATATTAAACAACATAGTGAAAATACTCAAACTCCTCTCGAGACCACCAAGTAATTTAGTTTCCATTATTGAGTTCTCATGTTTATATAGTACAGAGTGGCTATTGCTACATTAAAATCAATCACTACTTGTCGTCACATCTACTACAAAAAGTTTTTTTTGATATAGATATTGTTGCACAGTTTATGTCAGAACTGTTGTATATCTAATTAATCCATTGATTAAATCACACTTCAAAAAGTAATAGCTTTTTTATATGAATATACTGTTTTTAATTGGGAATGGTTTTGATCTAAATATTGGCATGAAAACACAGTATCGTGATTTCTATAAGTTTTATTGTCAAAAAGAAAGCACATCGAAGCTCGTAAAGGAACTAAAAGATGTAATTCAATCTGAAATTGAAGATTGGGCAGATTTAGAGATTGAACTTGGAAAGTACACAGAAAAACTAAAAACAGAAGAAGATTTTGAGGTAGTAATTGATGATATAAGAGAACATCTTTCTCAATATTTAGAATTACAAGAAAAAGAGTATGATTATTCAGTATTGTCTCAAGAAAAACTCTTTCATAATTTGTGCTTTCCTGAAGAAATGCTGTTAAAAATTGATAAAGATAATATTACAAGATATAAGTCAAGATGGGGGCATACTGCATGGAATATAGATATTATTACGTTTAATTATACACGTGTACTTGAGAAGATTCTTGGTTCGGAGAAGATTATTGGAAAACATCATAGTGGTGAAAATGTTGTACTGAATAATCTACATCATATACATGGTTATACAGATTTAAGGATGGTTTTGGGAGTAAATGATATAAGTCAAATTAAAAATGAATCTTTTCGAAAAAATCAAAACATTATTGAAGCATTAGTAAAAGTTGAATGTAATAAAGCTGCTAAGCATGGTGTTGATGAATTATGTGAGAATTCAATTAAAGATAAAAATTTGATATGTATTTTTGGCTTATCCTTGGGCGAAACCGATAAAGTCTGGTGGGAACGTATAGGAAAACAGTTGCGAGAAGAATGTCAACTCATACTCTTTGTTAGAGAGAAAAAGGATATACCTAATCGCGATGATCACAAAAAAATAAGAATTGAACGAGAGTTTAAGGACAAATTTTTCAGCAAAACTGCTTTGAGTGATGAAGAAAAAGAGAGATTGAAAGATAAGATGTTTGTAGCGATAAACACAGATATGTTTAATATTCGCACTACGTAGTTTGTTTCTTTGTTCAAAGAGAGTCACATCGAAAACTTCCTAAGCCGAACAGCTTGAGTCGTCCTTTCTCGATACGATTAAGTGTTTGTCTTTGGTACTCACGATTTTCACCGCTCATTCGTTTACACTCAGATACTATCTATGATTGGTATCGAATCCCATGAATGAAATACAGCAACTCTATCAACAAGTTATACTTGACCATAATAAGAGTCCACGTAATTATGGACACTTACCCGAATGCAGTCACAAAGCCGATGGGCTTAATCCTTTGTGCGGCGACCATATCACCGTTGAGCTGTATGTCCATGACGGCATTATCCAAGATATCCGCTTTACCGGTGCGGGCTGTGCTATCTCAACTTCTTCTGCGTCAATAATGACAACAGTATTGAAAGGAAAAACTGCCGAAGAAGCAGAGCGAATATTCCAAGAATTTCATGGTGTTGTCACCAATGATGATGCTGTAATTGATGAGGAGTCTTTAGGGAAATTGGCAGTGTTTGCCGGGGTAAGAGAATTTCCTGCACGGGTAAAATGTGCAAGTCTGGCTTGGCATACCGTCCACGCCGCCTTACAAGGCGAGCAAGAAATTTCTACTGAATAAATAGGGGAGCAATGATGGATAATTTTATTACAAATTTAATCAAAAGAGTAAAAGAAAAGAATAATGAAGAAACCGATTCTTATTTTCCGTTAGAAGTCAAAGGACCACCCAAAAAAGTGATTACATCAACAGAAAATAACGGTGAAAAAACATTACAAGAGCTTGCAATCGAAGCAATAAAAACGGTATATGACCCTGAAATACCTGTTGATATTTATGAACTTGGTCTTATTTATGAAGTCAAAGTCAATGAAAATAATGATGTTGCGGTTCTTATGACATTAACCTCTCCCGGATGCTTTGCCGCAGGTCAAATACCCGGTGAAGTAGAAAAAGCGATTGCTTCCGTTGAAGGTGTGCATAAAGTATATGTGGAATTAACATTCGACCCACCGTGGGATAAATCCATGATGAGCGAAGCGGCTCAATTAGAACTTGGATTTTGGTAAACAGAACTGATTTTTTCGACATTTTTTATGCACAATCACACAGTGTTTCATAAAGGGGAAAGAAACCAAAATAAATATTTGTACATTATTAATAATTAATTTTTTATGGCAGCACAATTTCATACACTCACAATTTCGCATATACGCAAAGAAACACCCAATGCTGTGTCATTGGTGCTTGATGTTCCTCCTGCCTTGCGCGAAGAATTTTCCTACAAACATGGTCAATATTTGACTATACGTGTTCATATAGGTGACAAGCATTTTAATCGCGCATACTCTTTATGCAGCAGTCCTGCGCTTAATGAACCCTTGACCATTACCATTAAAAATAAAGAAAGCGGATTTATTTCTGCATTTATCAATAATAATACTCAAGCCGGGCAAACAATCGAAGTAATGAAGCCAATGGGCAATTTTACAAGAGAATTGTCACCTGATGCAGAAAATGTATATTGCTTATTTGCCGGTGGCAGCGGTATTACTCCGATTATTTCTATTCTAAAAACTATTCTTGCAGTTGAACTAAAAAGTAAAGTCGTACTGTTTTATGGTAATACGGATGAAGAAAATGTGATTTTCCGTAAAGAACTTGATCAATTACAAGAAAAATACAATAATCGTCTGACAATTATTCATACTCTCGACACACCTGCAACAACGCTCAAAGCAATCACCGGACGCTTGGATAAGCAGCAATGTCTTGATTTATTGGATACATACATCGGTAAAGATATTCCGAATGCTCAATATTTTATCTGTGGACCACCCCAGATGATGAAACAAGTCGAGGATACATTACATGCTGCAAATATTTCTCAAAATCATATTCACAGGGAATTTTTCTCTGCACCGATTGATGGTGTGCTTGAGCCGACACCGACATCCGTAGAAGATAATGAACCCAAAGAAAGGTCGGTAACCATCAGATTATATGGACGTGAAGAGACCATCACTGTTCGACCTAAAGAAACAATTTTAGATTCCGCCATTCGCAATGATCTTGACCCTCCGTATGCGTGTCAAATAGCTGCATGCTGCACATGCCGAGCAAAAGTTGTCAGAGGCAATGTTCACATGGATAGCCGCGAAGCACTCACCGATGAAGAAATGGACGATGGCTATGTGCTGACATGTCAATCACATCCGCTGACAGACGATGTGATTGTTGATTATGATCAATAAAAATATAACATTTCCACATAAGCTCTTATATCATTCGATATGAGAGCTTTTTTTGTTTTATACCGTTACGAAACCATAAAGAAAGGATTTTTTTTGGTTTTGTGTGTATAATGCCGTAAATTACTTGCTAATGATGTCTATTTCCTAAGTATTGAGGTCATTATGAGACTACTGTGTGCTGTAATGATATTTGTTGTTGCCACGATTTCTATGCAAGGGCAGCGTATTGCATCGGGTCCGATGGTTGGTCATGCAACAATGCGTGAAGTAAAAGTATGGGTGCAAACAGATAAATCTGCCGATATTGTAATGGAGTATTTTTCCGATTCTTTGCCTCAAAAAAAATATAGAACAGAGCCAAGTCGTACAACAAAAGAGAAAGCCTATTCTACGATTCTGATTGCAGATTCGGTGCAACCCGGAAATAGATATAGTTATTCGATTTTTCTTAATGGAAAATTATATAATCTTCCCTATAAAACGACATTTCAAACGCCGCCATTATGGCAATGGCGAGGTAATCCCCCCGATTTTACTGTGGCATTAGGCAGTTGTCTGTATGTGAATGAACCGCGCTATGATCGCCCGGGAAAGCCTTATGGCTCCGACTATGATATTTTTTCCATAATCCATAATCAGCAACCGACTTTAATGCTATGGTTGGGCGATAATACGTACTTACGTGAAGCGGATTGGGATAGCCGTACAGGGATTTTTCATCGTTACTCCCATACGCGAGCATTACCGGAAATGCAACCACTTCTGGCTTCAACACATCATTATGCAATCTGGGATGACCATGATTATGGTCCGAATGATAGCGATAAAGGATTTTATAATAAGAATATAACATTTGACGCATTTACAACATTTTGGGCAAATCCCGGCTATGGATTCGATGACAAAAAATGCATTACTTCAACGTTTGAATGGGGCGATGTCCAATTTTTTCTCTTAGATAATAGGTCGTTTCGCACAGCAAATAAACGAGAAACCGGCAAATCCGAAATTCTCGGTGATGATCAGATTGAATGGTTGTTACATAATCTAGCTTCGTCAAAAGCAACATTTAAAATCATAGCATTAGGTGGTCAAACAATAAGCAGTGCGGCTATATTCGAAAATTTTGCAACACGTCCCGAAGAAAGAAAAAAATTACTTGATGGAATCGAAAAAGAAAATATTAAGGGAGTATTTTTTCTCTCCGGTGATAGGCACTTCACGGAATTGTCAAAAATGAACAGAGCTTTAAAGTATCCGCTCTATGATTTAACATGCTCACCGCTGACATCTGGAATTCATAAGAAAGCATTCGAAGAGAATAATATGTATCGTGAGACAGAAACCCTAGTTATGGATCATAATTTTGCAATTTTATCGTTTAGCGGTGATATAAAAAACAGATTGATGCGTATTACCGTGTATAATGCACAGGGCAAAAAAAAATGGGCTACAACTATATCATCAAATGACTTGCAATAGGATGTTGTGAAATATAGTGAAAAAAATTATGTTCCATAAAACACCACATATAGTATGAAAAACATTGTGCTGATTGTTGTCTTGTTTTTGGTGCATATTATGAAAGCGGATGCACAGTTGGAAGCGAATACGTGGATGTTTAATACAGGAATTCGTTTGCAATTTTTGCCGAATTTTTCGCTCACGATTAATGCCGGTATTTATCCACCTTTGACATGGGGTAACAGTTGCATTGCACTTTCTGATGGGGTGCATGGACGATTATTGCTTTATGGCGGTGCCGATCCCGGTATTCAGCCTACTGTTTCACCAACGATGATTATTAACGATGCACGTGATAATCAAATGCACTCTGAACCTATGCATGGTACAGCATTGACTTCACAGGGATATATTGTGGTCCCATCATCGGAAAACTGTCATCAATTTATTGTTGTCGGGCTTGTGGCAGAATCTTCTATACCATCTGAAAATGGTACAATTGCCTATAACATTCTTGATAAAACTTTGAATAATGGATTAGGTGATATTGTTAAACCCTATAATCGTTTATTATTACGCGATAAACTCAATGAAGGTATGGCGGTGACAATCCAAGCCAATAAAAAAGATTATTTTATTGTAGGAACTTTACAATCAGCCGATAATCGTTTTTTCGCTCTTCCTGTGAATAGTGCCGGACCTGATACGAAAAAAATAGTGTATAGTAGTGATGGCTTCAAAAAACCGTATCTGGGCAATATAATTTCTATTTCTCCCAATAGTAAATATCTGTATTGTACTGCACAAAATCCGCGAGAAACATCCCTGTATAGTTTCGATAATTTTACCGGAAAAGTACGACATCTATTTATGCTTGGGGAGACCAAAGATAGTTTAGGTAAACCGTTGTCACAACAAAACATAGAAGCCGGTGCGGGGGAGTTTACTCATGACAGCAAGCACTTGTACATTGTCTTGAATAAGCCACAAAAAACTATTTTACATGTAGATATTAATCAAAAAAAATATAAACTTCTTCCTTTTGCTACCTTGCCGAATCATGATGTTTCGTCCCGTGCCTTACGGCTTGCGCCGGACACTTCTATGTACCTATTTACCTATATTCCCGCGGACAATAATAGAACTCAAGAAATAGCTTTGCTACGTCTTCGGTACGGAAAGACGCATCAATCTTTGGTTGAACAAGTCGCTATACTTCGTGATATTGATATAAAAGGCTCAATCAAAAATTTTACCACAAATGCTGATTTCCCAATATTTAGCAGCCATATTTACGATCCTAATTACAAAAGAATTCCCACACCATGCGATTTACCAAAAATTAGAAGTGCCGACACAGTGATTTGTGCCGATACTTGGTCAGAATTGTTGGTGAAATTTACCTCGATTTCCTCTGAAAACAATATAACATGGACAGCTGAAAATGCAGAGATTACACAAAGTAAAGAACAAAAATTTCGCACAAAATTTACAAAAAGCGGACATTATCCTATTACTGTAAAAGTCTGCAATATAAATGGTTGTGATAGTGTGGTCATGTGGGTGAATGTTCAAGACATTCCTAAAGCCCAAGCGGGTGAAAATAAAACTATATGCCGCGGAGAAGGCGTCATTCTTGGAATGAATGACTCATCGAATTTGATATATGAATGGAACCCTAAGAAGTATATTGATAATCCGCAAAGTTCGCGTCCACTATGCACGCCCGATACCACAACAACATATATTGTCAGTGTTAAAAACAAAGGTGGCTGCATAGCTTTCGATACTGTAACAGTGTTTGTGGGTGATAATTTGAATATTAGTGCAGGCAATGACACGTCAATTTGTGCCGGAGTTGATTGTGTGCTTATGGCTTCGGGCGCTGATGAATATGAGTGGTCGCCTGCGGAATATTTTGATAACCCAACAACACAGTCACCCACAATTCGGCTGCAAAAAAGTGCTACTGTGTATGTAAAAGGAATGAAGGGGTTTTGTATAGGACATGATAGTATTCATGTGAATGTAATCAATAATGTACCTATTTCGATTATAGCAGAAAAACAGATACTATGTGCATCGGATACGATAATGTTGATGGCTGATGGTGCTGAGAGTTATGAATGGTCGCCCGCAGAGTTATGCGACAATCCATTGAGTGCGAATCCACGTATCTCTACCGCGATAAGTCGTTTTTTTTATGTTACCGGAAAAACAGCACAATGTGTGAATAAAGACAGTATTTTTATTACTGTTGATACAAAACCGGAATTAACAATCACAGGTAATCGCGATTTGTGCTATGGCGAAAGTACTCAGCTTTTATGCCAAGGTGCCGACTCGTATGAGTGGATTCCGAATATATATATCGATGATTATCGTTCGTCTTCTCCTGTCATTACACCCGAAAAACCTATTGACTATATTGTGCGGGCTATAAAAGGTGCTTGCACAACAGAGAAAAAAGTATCAATTACACTCAGCACACCAAAAGATGTTTATTTTCAAATACTTACCAATGATACATTGTTAATTCAGCCAAGTATGAAATATCCGGTTCGAATATATATTGCGCAAGGTATTCACCGAAGCACTTTTTCATTTACCTATGATAATTGTTGTGTGTTTGTGAAGCAGATTATTGTACCGGAGGGTGTAAAAATTATTCAACATAGTGGCGGCTCAATATTGTTTTCATGCGATATATTTGACGAAAAATATAGAGAAATTATCTTAGAATGTATGGCATTATTACCACCGGATGGAAGAATAAAAGAAAAATTTATTCTTGAAGTTAAAGACATAGATGCGCAGTGTATGAATGTAAAAATTCAAAATAATGAGATGAAATATAATCCCACATGCGGTTGGGAATTCAGAGGCGTAGTAGCGACAAGCGCCCTTGATGTTCGCTACGCGGATAATATTGCCTATGTGAAAACAGGTTATGGAGGCACTATATCACTCTACCTCATCAATGTATTAGGTCAGAAACTGTGGTCATTTTCAGATATATATCCTGAATCTGAAACGAGAACTATTCCATTGCCGATTGTTCCATCCGGCATATATATTCTTCGTGTTAATAACAGTGTTTGGTATAAAGATATAATGATTGTTCGATAATCCATGATATGTATATTTTACCGGCATTCATGGGATTGCAGAGGTTTCCTTTTTAATTTTTTAATATGACAGGATTTGAAACACTGAAAATTCTGAAACAATCATATTCGATGTATAATAGCGACTATGTGAAGTTACAATAAGCTAAATTGACCCGAAGTCACATTAATTCCATTCAATACAAGTGTTACAGTATGTGTGCCCGGATAATGCGTCCTTGTGGTCATATTGTGCAGAGCAATTTTGCGCACTATGGAATATTCGGTCTGAGGTTGAAATATTTTTTCCGTGAGAACAAATATTTTTCTTGATGTTGTTCCATTTTTTTTTACATAATCAACGGCATATTCGATACGTATTTTTTGCGATTTAGTATGAGATGATCGAATGATGCAAGAAAATGATGTTGCTTCTCCGATTTTTACTGAATTGTCATGAATTCTGAAATTCTCAACGATAATATTATCAATATTTTTTGAAAAGTTGAACAAAGACAATGCTCGTGGATTGCCTTTTTTGAGTAAAGAACGCGATGCGTGTTTGCACACTTTGTCAATATGTTCCGACAAGCCGACCCATTGCGCAATAATATCCAACATAATATCGGGATGGTCTTTAGAAATGTCATTGAGATTATTGGCTACGCTTCTTCTCACATATTCGCTCTCATCATTGTATAAAGCTGAAAGTATCGGTAAAATTGGTGAGGGATCTTTTTTTAATGCAGGCAGAGCCATTGCCCATGGTAAACGAGGTCTGCAACTTTCGCTGGCGCATCGTCTTACAGCATGATGGCTATGAGTTGCCCATTGTTGTAAACGCGCCAATGTTTTTTCTTGATTGCGTACTATAAATGGTCTGATTGCAAATTCGGCACTTGATGTTTTTGTGAATTCCTCTAATGCCATTAAAGAGGTTTCCTCATCATCGAGACCAAATTGTTCAACAAAATCAGGAAAGAACATATACTCGAAGCCGGAAAATTGCGGTGCGATTTTCAGCAGTGTATGTATTTGTTTTTTGTAATTTCCGTGTAAATTTTCATGAAGGGTTGCAGCAATATGGTGCATTCTGTCTTTTAATTCACGTTGTTCCCAAGAAGCATCGAACACAGAATGAAGAAAAATCTTTACATTAAAGTGTGTGTCTTGTTTGCTGATTGCCGCAGCTACCGCAAGAAGTTTTTCTTTTGTGTAAATATTTTTTAATTGATCAGCCATTATATTTAATTGTTCATGGCTTGAATTTGTTCGGGCGATAGAGCATGTTTCTCGACAATGCTGCGTAATTGTTCCCATGTATAAATGCCGCTGTCATGTCCATCGTTCCATCGTGCTTGCACAGCATAATTTCCGGTTGGCTGTAACATTGTTAATTCATTCATGCCGGGTTTCATGATTTGTATGCCGAATGTATAGCGAACGCCCATTATTTCTTCACCTTTGCAAACAGCACAAGGGCATTCTTCGCGTAAACTCGACAGCATAATTATTCCTGTGAAATCAGTATATTCAACTTGTAGAAGATAGGGCTTTGGGCGTGAAATAGATATAGGCATTATTGGAGTATTCATTATTGTAAATGTCCTAAGATAGTTTCACCACCAACAACTCGGTCGCCGACTTTTGCATGAATAACCGTTGAATGAGGAACAATAATATCCATACGTGAACCAAATTTCATCATGCCGATTTTTTCACCAATGGTAAGTGAATCGCCTTCTTTTACTTCACACACAATGCGTCGTGCCAACACGCCTGTAATTTGTTTGAATAATACTTTTGCTTTAGACGTACGAACACCGATGCGAGATTGTTCATTAAGTTCCGAGCTTTTTGGATGCCATGCCACAAGATAATCACCCGGCATATATTTATAAAATTCAACGATGCCGGTGACCGGAGTGCGGTTGACATGTACATCAAGCGGAGAAAGAAATATACTTATTTGCATTGCTGATGATTGCAGATAATCTTTTTCTTCAACAGGGATAATTTGCACTATTTTCCCATCGGCTGGTGCTAAAATAGTAGCATCATCATTGAGAGCTTTTTGTGGGATGGTACGAGAAGGGTCACGAAAAAACCACAATGTAAAAAGTATTGTCACAGCCCCGAGAATTGAAAATAATACAGACCAAAAACCTTTAAATAAGAATATGCCGAGACCGAGCAAAACAAGCCCAAATCCAATCATAAGAAAAGCATTGTCATAACCGTATCGTGTAATCATGATGTATTTTGTAAAAAAGTGGAAGATTAAACCAAAGAATTATTCTTATTGCGCGATTCTTCTGCCATTTGTTTTTTATATCTGATAATTTTTTCATGTAATTCCGGCATGGAGACAGAAAGTATTTGCGCCGCCAGAATACCGGCATTTTTACCGCCGCCGATGGCAACCGTTGCTACGGGTACTCCGGGGGGCATTTGCACAATGGAAAGAAGCGAGTCTTGTCCTTGTAATGCTTTCGATTGCACAGGAACACCGATGACGGGTAAAGGACTAAAAGCGGCAATCATTCCGGGCAAATGCGCTGCCCCTCCGGCTCCGGCTATAATTACTTTTATGCCTCTTTCATGTGCCGTCGCTCCGTAGTCTGCCATATCAGCCGGTGTGCGATGTGCTGACACCACACGCATTTCATAAGGTAAAGAAAAAAAATCACATATTGTTGCCGCTTCTTTCATTGTCGGTAAATCTGAATCGCTGCCCATAATTATGCCGATGAGCGGGTTATTCGTGTGTATCATCTTAATTTCAAAAATATATTTATGATTGAGTATCGTGTTGCTTAGTTTCTCTTTTTATTATTCCCCACAATTGCTCGCGTCCCATTCGGGTGCGTGCCGAATAAGGGAGCACATCAATGCAATATTTGCACATCATGAGCGCATCTCGTAATTGTGCTTGCCTTGCCGTAATCTGTGTCGAGCTTAATTTATCGCATTTGGTAAGAATAATGGCATAGCGTCGTTGTGCATTTTCTAAATTTTCAATTAACTCCATATCAATCGGCATGGGGTCATGTCTGCCATCAATCAGTACGCAAGTTAGTTGTAATAATTCACGATTCATTAAATAACCGTAATTAAGTTCATGCCATGCTTTGCGGTCGGTTTTTGCTACTTTCGCATATCCGAATCCGGGCATATCCACAAGCATCCAAGTATCTTCAATCGAATAAAAATTGAGTTGTTGTGTTTTCCCGGGAGTTGTGCTGACATGAGCAAGGGAATTTCTGTTCACTAATGTATTTATTAATGACGATTTCCCGACATTGGAACGCCCAATAAAAGCTACTTCGGGCAAAGTCGTTTTAGTAGGCAAATTGGTTGCCGATGAAGCAGCTGTAAAAAATGCAGCACGAATAGATGACATAATAATATTAGTCCTGATGAAAATAATTTC
>JAFLBY010000061.1 GCA_017302855.1 Candidatus Kapaibacterium sp. | reverse complement strand
ACTTTGTTCATTAAGATATTAATTGTGAGCGTAGCTGTTGTTGCTCCTGCAATATTCTGTTCATTACGTTGCCATTGATAACGTATTGCTGCTCCTTGCGCTGCTACCGTGAGTGTCACCGGTTTGCCGGGGCAGGCATTGACATTACCGGGGGCTGTTACAATAGATGTTGCCTTTTTCAAAATTACACGGACAGGATTGGAGATAAATTCGCTATTTAATTCTTGGATACGCACATATAAAGTATATGCACCGAGAGTATCCGCTGAACTCACTGCATTGATGGTCAATACAGGTGTAGCAGTTCCCGTTACACGACCATCGTCGGTTATAGGATTTCCATTGCGGCGCCACTGATAGATAATAGTCGGATTTGTCACATTAGTTTTTACGGCTGCTGTTAATTGCACTTTTTCATTCGCACACACTTGCGCATCTTGCGGTTGAACGCTAAATGTTCCACCGGGCAATAATAGAGAAAAATATGCAGAAGTATCAGATCCGCAAGCACCATCAACAATGACTCTGTATAAACGCCCCGTATCGGATGGCTGCACTGATAATATTTGTAAGACAGGTGTACCTTGACCGGAAATTCTTTGTGAATTTTGCAATACGGTTGTGCCGCGCAGCCATGTATAACGAACTTTACCCAAAGAAACAATCGGAGCAGCTTCAGCCAATACTTCAAAGCGAGCATTGTCACCCGTTAATAAATAGCTCGATAAAGGATCGCGTAATATGTCTGTTTTTGTTGTCACGCTCAGTTGTCCGATAGATGAATATACTGTGTCAGCACCTGAATTTCCGGAAACAATACAACGATAAAAACCATCATTGTTAAATGTCACATTGCGCAACACCAATCTGCTTCTGGTCGAATCCATTATATTAACACCATTTTTCTGCCATTGATATTTCAATACTCCTGCATTAGTAATAGTGCCCCTTATCTCAAAAACAACATTATCGCCGGCACAAGCAATAGTGCGTTCCGGCTGTTTTGTTAATGTGATAACAGGAATTATCTCATCTGCACCACGATAAGAGTTTTTGCGTATCTGATTGTCTATATCTTGGGGAACAATATCAGCAATTGTCGGTGTGCCATAGAGCGATTCATCCACAAAATTAAGATGCACGCCATCCGCAGCAAATGTTGTATTACGAGCAACAGAATTAATATCAATTGTTTTTTTATTGCGCAACTCTTGCAAACTATAAATAGTATCAACGGTTATTCCATTATTCCAGCGGGAAAGGATTGGACCATTTGTGTAAAGATTATTAAAATCAGATGCAATGAGTGGATTCGTCATTGAAAACTCTACATCCAATACTCTTCCACCACCTGAATTATAAAACATATTATTCAGCAAACGAATACCGCCACCATTTTCTATGAACAATGATGTCTGATTTCTATCGGTTGATGAATTATTGACCGTGTTATGGAAAAGCGAACAATTTTGAGAATTAAAAACAACAATTCCGTAGGATTCTTGGGTTGTCGCATTACCAATCTTTACCATGTTATTTGCAAGCAAAGATGGAGCATCAACAGCCGACACTACACCGGATAAAACGATGCCGGCACCTGATGGAATACTATTATTGTTTTGTGTAATTACCGCAGATCCTGATGTGTTGCTTACGGATAATCCAATGACTGAAGTTGTATTAGTAATTGCAGTGTTTTTTGTAATCAACGGTGAAACAATATCGGCAATCGAAAAGCCTTGTACAGTAAAGTTTTGTGCTGAATTTGATTCTATAATCACATGACTTCTGTCAACAGCACTTTCACCTAAATCAAGACCAACTGCGCCGCGAGTAAATGTACAGTTACGCACCACTAATGAATCAAAGATATTATTATCGGTAATAACAAAGTTATTATCGGTTGATGTCGTATTAGCAGCAACCGTAAATTGACAACCGTTAAATCGTATGGCACGTGTATTATTTGTTAATAATGCTACGCGTGAAAATGCACTTGTTCCCAAACTTGAAAAATTAATATTAGTAAAGCTAATCCAGTCAGTACCATTTATCGTCAATGCATAATTATTGTTAGGATAAATTGCATTGAAAGAAATTATGGGATTCGTTGTTTGATTATCATCGCGGCGGAATTCAATACGACGACGTTCGCCGGTTAATCCGGGAATTGTTGTTATTTCCCATGGTCCTTCATAATTACCTGAACGAATATTCATTGTGACGCGCCCCAACACACCGGCAATATGGAGATACTCATTAGCAAGTTGTACCGAACCAAAATCGGGAGAAGCCCCGCCAACCGTATATTCACCTGTTGATAATCCGGGACCCCTTTGTATTGTTCTGGCATCATTTGCATCATTATTGTCTGTTAATCCATTGGGGAAAAGAGTTGTAGCAGTGATTGTTGACAATGTTCTTGCAGGAAATGCCGGTGTGCCCAACACAACTGTTGCCGTTTGTCCCGGCAGTATGGCTGTTGTATGTCGTACTGTTGTTTGTGGCGTTCCGTTAAATGTCCAACTGATGCGCACAGAATCCAATCGTGTTGTTCCATAATTTTTCACGACGACACTGACTTGTTGTCCACCTTGTGCAAATGGAACTGTTGGCGTAAGTATAGACACCACACCGGCATCAATACCGGAAATTGCGGATAACCGTGCAACAAATGCATCATCATCCCCATTTGCGCCAAGAGTAATTTGGTCAAAAATGCCTCTAAAAAATACTGTACCTGTATAATATGACTCACCACCGGCACCCGCAGCAACGCCATTGCCTGCATCATCGGATTCACCACCGGCAGAACGTGCAAATTCCAGCACACCGGCAGAAGTATATTTGATTGCGAATACATCAGTGCCGCCGGCATGAGTAAGTGCAATAGCTCCTTGTGAATATGGTGCAGAAAACATGCCCGTAGCATACATCGCATTTACAGCATCTGTGGCAACCCCCGTCACTGCATTTGCGCCTGTTCCGCCTACGCGAACAGCCCAATCGGGTGTCCCATTTACGGTGTCAATGCGTGCCATAAAACCGCCGGAAGTTCCCGGTCTTGCCAAAGCAGTTGCACCCAAATTGATGGTATCGCTTTTGAAAGTTCCCCCAAGAACTAAGCGTTGATTGGGTGTCAAAGCCATATCATTAATCATATCGTCTTGGGCACGCCCCCAACGACGCACCCATTGAAATGATCCCACTGAAGAATATTTTGCAACAAAAGCATCATGACCGCCGGCGGAAACGACAACACCAACTTGTTTGAGTGAATCGGTAAATGAACCGCCAACATATACACCGGATGCAGTTGCAACAATATCAAGGGCTGATGCCATATTTGTTGAGCCGCCTTGTCGTGACCATTGCTCGGTTCCACTAAGATTATATGATGCAACAAAAAAATCCGTTTTGCCGACAGCACGCATCATTGCGAGATTGGCAAAGCGCGTCGAATCCTTAAATGAACCGCTTATATAGATATTATTTCCGGCAATCGCTATACCTTCTGCCATATCATCTTGTGCAGAACCGGCTCTTTTGACCCATTGCAACACCCCATTAGAATTATATCGGGCAACAAATATGTCACGCCCACCGGCACTGACAAGTTGCTGCAAACCGAATGTAACGGTGCCGTTGAACCAGCCGGTAACATAGACATCACCATCAGCACTGACAGCCAAAGCAGTTGCTCTGTCATCTCCTGAGCCGCCCGCCCTTTGAGCCCAAACAGCTTGTCCTTGTTGGGTAAAACGCCCCACATATATATCGCTGCCGCCGGAAGAAGTCAATAGAGCCGCCCCCATTATCGTTGTTGCAGAAAAGCTTCCGCATGAATAAACGCTTGCACCATTCACTTCAATGGCTGCCCCAAATTCTTTACCAATACCACCATACCGCTGAGCATTCTGCCATGTCGGTTCTTGTGATTTCGTAGTAACAACTGCGCCAATAAGCATCATACATGCTATTAGCAAACTACGTGTTGTGTGTTTCATAGTATTAACACTTTATTTTTGTGAAACATAAATTTTAAGCAAAATTACGGTTTTGAGAATGAAGACTTAATCTATAACGAAAAAAAACGTTCGTCATATTTACTTTTTCCTTGAGAAACTCTTTCATAGAGTAGATTATTGACAATGTTTTGACGATACTTGATTTAGTTCTTTTTCTCTTATGTTCTTGTTCGCCAATGAACAAATTTATCTAAACACAAAGTTCATCAATGGAGAAATGTAGAATATCAAAGCAGGAAGCACATCAAAAATGACTCAATGGCTCGCACAACTTTCATTCATCTCCTTTTTGCGGCAAATACGGCAATCGAACTTGCAAATTTGCTGTTTTTACGGCTGTACGCCCACATAGCTCCGTTATCCGTAATAATTTATCGAAGTTAATCTTGGAAATTTCATCCGTTACTTTATGATAATCAGCATGTTCCCCACTGAAATAAAATAACACAGGTATTTTTTTCTTTGCAAAATTCGCTTGATCACTTCTAAAGAAAAACTGCTCAGCATCATATTTGATAATAAACGGATTGGACATTTTTTGATTCTCTTTTTCATTGAGCTCTGCTAATTCACGACAACGAGAATTTCCTCCGACAGAGAGAGTATTGCTATCGTTTCTGCCTATCATATCCATATTGAACATAGCCACACATTGCTGTAATGGTAATGGAGATGTTTCGACAAAAGCTCGCGAACCGTAAAGCCCTTTTTCTTCACCGCTAAAAGCAACAAATACAATATCGCGTTCAAGGTCATTGGCTATTGTAGCCATGGATTGCGCTAAAAGTAATAAGCCCGTTGTTCCGGATGCATTATCATCAGCTCCATTAAAAATAGAATCTTTCTGTGTTGACTGCGGTCGAGAAAATCCCACATGATCATAGTGCGCTCCAATGACAATATATTCACCCTTGCTTTTTGCGCCTTTAATTATGCCCATAACATTTTTTACTGTAGTTTTTTTTGCAAGAAATGTAACAGTAAAATTTTCAACTTTTATGTTTTTATCAAAATCAAATGATTGCGGTATTCCTAAGCTATCCATACGAGTAACCAAGGAACGCAATGATTCTACACTACCAAACAACAACGATGCAACGTTTTCACCCGCATGAACAACCGGCATGGATTCAACCTTGCCATCATCATACACCAAAGGCATTTTTTGCCCTGATAATGCAGGATATAAAGAAGGAAATGGATAACCAACAGGTCTTAATTTCATCCGTAAAAGAGGATTACTAAAAATAATCACACCTCTTGCACCGCGTAATTGAGCATTGTGCACTTTAGTTCTTATGCCTCTTTCGCGCCCTTCCCCTTCTGAAGTTTGACGAGGAACACCAAATGCAGGCATTCCACCAATCATCACAACAATTTTATCGCGTACATCAATGCTCGCAAAATCATCATATTTTTTTGATGAATCAACCCAACCGAATCCGGCAAAAACCAATGATTCTCCGCTAAGACGACCTTCCCCTGAATTACTAAACGGAATAAAATCATTTTTTAATTGGAACTTATGAACGATATTGTTGGCATGAAGATTAAGTGTCGTCGGGCTGCCCAAGTCGAATTCTTTCACAGAATAAGTATGATAATATTGTCCATGAATCGGACTGACTCCATACGAAGAAAATTTCCTTGCAATATACGCAGCAGCCGAATCAAGTTCAGGACTGGGGGTATCGCGCCCTTTCATTTCGTCGGACGATAGTATATTCATGTGGGAATATGCATTCTCATAGGTAAGAAATGTGCGTGGAAAATGGGCTTCTCCTCCGGCAACATTAGCCAATGTAAAGCCATATATTACTATCACATACAATATTCTAAGCAAACTCTTCATATATTTTTTACAGTTAAGGAACAGATTCAATTCTTTTGACAATAGGCACATGAGCAATAATCATTCGCTCGATGCCACCGCGCAGGGTCATTCCCGCCATAGGACACATTTTGCAATTACCAAGTAAACGAATCTCTACGATATGTGTATCCGGCTCATAACGCACAAACTCAACATTGCCGCCGTCTTCCATTAAATATGGTCTTACTTGTTCTAAAACGGCTTCAATTGCTTGTTCTGTCGGCATTGTTTCCATCGTAAAATCTCCGTTGATTTAGAGTGTTATTTGTACAACAGGTTTTTCAGATTTTTTGAGATTTACTTTTCGCACCTGCGACACAACCGAAGCTGTAATTTCTCTTAATCGTTGTCCTTGTGAAAAATCATCGGGATTGAGCACCACCGGCATACCCTCATCGCCCCCGGACCGTGTTCCCAAAGTAAGCGGTACTTCTCCCAGAAATGCCACATGAGCTTGTTCCGCAGCGGTTTTTCCGCCACCTTTACCAAAAATATCATATCGCTTATCGGGCATATCGGGTGGTACGAAATAGCTCATATTTTCAACAACGCCAAGTATATCCACATTGACTTTACGAAACATGGAAATACTCCTGCGCACATCAGCCAAAGAAATTTCTTGAGGGGTTGTCACCATGACTGCACCTGTTAATGGAATCTTTTGCGTCAATGTCAGTTGTATATCCCCTGTGCCGGGAGGTAGGTCAAAGACAAGGAAATCAAGGTCGCCCCAAGCAATTTGCTCGACAAGAGTAGTAAAATAGCCTGCAAGCATTGGACCACGCATAATTGCTGCTTGGTCACGTTCCATCACAAAACCTATAGAAGCAACTTTAACCCCATATTGCTCATTGGGGAAACCAAGCACACGACCATCCTCTGTTTTCTCGGCGCGCATTTGTTCATCTGCCATACCGAACATTGTGGGCTGACTTGGTCCATAGATGTCAGCGTCTAACAAACCCACGCGGGCACCTTTTTGAGCAAGTGCAGCAGCCAGATTTGCAGCAATCGTGCTCTTACCTACGCCACCTTTGCCGGAAGCAACAGCGATTAACTGCGAAACATTCGGCAATACGCCGGCATTTGCAAGACGAGGAATTTCTTTTTCTCGAACAAACACCGTCACTTGTGTGGAAGGGGCAATGGATGCTACGGATGCTTTGACTGCATGGTCAATTGATTGAGCTACCCAATGAACCGGCGGTATCAATTCCAAATAGACATTGACTGAGTTTTCGCTTATCTGTATATCACTTATAGCATTAAGTTCTGCTAAAGTGAAACCTAAATCACTATCGGTTACTTGACCAACCACTTGCTTTATTTGGCTTTCAACTAATTGATTCATAAATCTTTACGTAAAAAATTTGTTAAGACAATATTGCTTTGACGTATTATATGTAACCTTACTGTACATACGCTGCTCTGTACGTATCAAGAATTGTAATACGAGATGATTGATTTAGCGTAATGATTGCTAAGAAGATGAAACAGAATCGGTGCAATTCACTCTATACACTCAGTGCAAAGCTTATATTGTGAAGTTAGATTGATGACCCCCAAATTCGGCTTTTTTTCGTTCAAGTGTATCATAAAAAAAAATATGTATGTAAATTTGCAAGATTGTTACTTTAACCAAAATTTTATTTATTTATCGAAAAGGTAGTATAACTATGAAAAAGTTAGTTACTTCATTGGCTCTTGCTGCTGTGGCGTACACGGGTGCGCAAGCCGGTGTTCCCAATCCAAAAGTTGCTTTGCCGCAAAAAAAACAGATTTTACCTTCATCAGTAACGGTCACCAATGAGACTGTACAATCAGAAGTAAGTAAAGATGAAAATCCGCAAGCTTTAAGCTATCGCACCATCTTAACATCATCGTTTAATACTTCCTTCTTCTCGTATTTCCAGCCAAGCAATCCTTTAGCGTATGACCCGACATCGGGTATCATGGCATTGGCAGCATCATCACTGACAGCATCGGGCGGTGATATGACACTTCGTATAAGTACAAACAATGGTTCAACATGGACGCCACGGGTACTTATTCCAGCGAATCAAAATCGTATCGTACTTATGCCGCAAGTGGCAATTTCCAATCCCGATGCTGAAAAAACAGATTTAACCAAAATGGTTGTCATTGCTAACGGCGCAAACTATGATAACAATGGTGCGGGAAGCTATCAGAATGCTCGCTCCAGCACAGCGGCAGTCTTGATTGCCGGAGAAGACCCTCTTGTTGAAGAAATGAAAAACCCTGATAATGCAAGCGATTACAGTTATACTTTCTCGGGTAAATTAATTAATTTCGATGATGCTAAAGGTGGTGGAATACTTTGGTCAGGTACACTTGATGTAGGTGATCCTGCTGTAGCCCAAGCCGGTCAGCATGGTGTATGGGTGTATGGCAATGGAGCCGGTGATTTCACCGTACGCTCAGTGCCCGCTAAATGGTCTCCGGTAGCAGACATTTTTTATTTACCACCCGGAGCAACTCTTGGAGGTAATTATAGCAGCCCCATGGTAAGTTGCTCAGATCCTGACGGTAATCTTTACTCTTGGATATTTAATGTTTTTGCTGATGATCCTGACTTTGGCAATCGTAAACCGGCATTTTCCAAATCAACAGATGGCGGAAAAACTTGGTCTGATTTCCAAAAATTTCCGGTTGAACTTTATCAAGAATATGCGAGTGCTCAAGGTGCAGCAAACGCTTCATTCCGTTATCACTATAATCAAAACGGAGCTGTAGCAACCGGCAATGATCAAACATCATTCTTTTTTATTATGGCTTTAGATGACAATACTGTCATTACAAGCGTTGATTTGGTAGAAGCTGCTTACAATAAAGGAACATGGACTCTTCGTAAGGTTGCAACTATTAATGATAACTTAACCGATCATCCGGTGATAGCTCCTGTGACAGCAAGTTTTTGGGATGCACTCACACAGGAAAGAGGAAATTCAGAGCCATGGGCACAATATGATGAAAGTGATCTTGCTTTTGAAATTCAAGCAGCAAGAACTGTGGACGGCAGCGATGTGGTACTCAAATGGGTTAATAATAATTTTGCTCGCCGCATTACATTCAACAATCCTATATATACAGCTCGTCAAGTACAACAACAGAATGAAGTTGTAACAGTGGATGATACAGTGCGCTTCATGTATAATACAGATGTGTATATGGCAACACGTAAAGGTAATAGTTCCGCTTGGGGCAAACCCCTGAATGTAACTGATGATGACCGCTTCGACAAAGGAACAAAAATTCCTCCTGTCCTTGCCTCCGTTGATAAAGTTCCTCTTCTTACTCTTCATACAGTAACAACCGGTACTAATAATCTCTTCGGTACAGGAAGAACACAATTTCCAACATCAGCTCGCGGATGTATTGTTTCGGCATCACAAGATGTAAAATTCGCAATGGTAACAAATGTAGGCGTTTCGGTTAATGACAATGAAACGGTCTCTACTTCTCAGTTCTCATTATCGGCACCGACACCAAATCCGGCGGCTGATAATTTCAGCTTCAGCTTTACAACACAAAAATCTGGCAATGCAACAATTACAGTTTCCGATGCGCTTGGTCGTACTGTAGCAACATTGTTCGATAATTACTTGGAACCCGGCACACATGCACGTAATGTGAGCACATCACAATTTGTTCCCGGTGTCTATTATGTTTCTTTAACACTTGAAGGTCAAACACTTACAAAAGCTGTTTCCGTCATGCGTTAATACAAAAAAGAACAGATTCTTTTCCGCCGCCGTATTCATCAGAGTACGGTGGCTTTTTTTTTATTACACGAAAAGTAATCTCAAACGTCACTCAAGAAAATTACTCCTAAACTTTCAGAGAATTCATCTATAGATATTGTTCCCACATTGACATTGTCCTCAACCGATACTCGGTATGAATTACTCTAATTTACAGAAAGTACAGTATGGAACAAACAAAAGGCAAAATCCTCTGGATTGATGATGAGATTGATTTACTGCGACCTCATATTATACTCCTTACACAGCGCGGTTATGAAGTAAATACTGCATCCAATGGCGACGATGCCCTTGAAATAGCACGCCGTGAGCGTCATGACTTATATTTTCTCGATGAATCAATGGTAGGAATGAGTGGCTTGGACACCTTGCCATTGCTGAAAGAAATAGACCCTGATATCCCCGTGGTCATGGTCACGAAAAATGAAGCCGAATCAGTGATGGAAGAAGCTATCGGCAAAAAAATTGACGATTATTTAACCAAACCCGTTAACCCTGCGCAAATTCTCGCTGCATGTAAAAAATTCCTCGAGTCACGCAGAATCACCAAAGAGAAATTTACTCAAGATTATTTACAGGGATTTACGGATATTTCTCGTCGCTTATTCGGCTATTTAGAATGGAATGACTGGCTTGATATCTACACAAAATTAGTCAATTTCAGTCTTGACTTGGATAAACATCCTGAACTTGGTTTTGCTCAGACCTTGCAAGACCAATGGCGCGAATGTAATGCTGCTTTTGGTAGATTTATTGAGGATAATTATCGTGGGTGGATTGCTTCTCCCGATAAGTCTTCGCCCAAGTTATCGCCACATATACTTGATACATATCTGCAACCAAAATTGCAGGCAGGGAAAAAGACTTTTTTTATTATCGTTGACTGTATGCGTTTAGATCAGTGGTTAATGATGGAAGAATTGATTCGCCCTTATTTTTCTGTACAAAAGGAATACTACAATTCGATTATTCCAACAGCCACGCCATTTGCACGTAATTCCATATTTGCAGGATTATTTCCATCGGAATTTTTCAAACATTATCCCCAATACTCTCCGGATCTTGCTGCCGGCGAACATAGTCAAAATGCGCATGAAAAAGAATTATTGCAACAATGGGTTAAAAGAAGAAGAATTCCATTAAAAAACGATGTACAATATATCAAAGTCATAGACACAGATTTTGGTAAAAAAATAGAGAATCAAATATTGCGCTATGCCCAAAATGATCTTACTGCTATTGTGTTCAATGCTGTGGACATGATTGCTCATTCGCGATCTGATTATGCAATCCTAAAAGAAATCGCTCCGGATGAATCAGCATATCGCTCATTAACAAAATCATGGTTTCAACACTCAAGTTTATTCGGCATATTACGAACATTGTCTGAAGTGAAAGATATCAGTATTGTTATAACAACCGATCATGGTTCTGTGCGTTGTATGCACCCCGTCAAAGCTTTTGGCGATAGAGAAACGAGCACATGTTTGCGATTTAAATATGGTCGTAATGTAAAAGCGGACGGAAAATCAACGTTACATATAAAATCGCCGGAAGAATACAAATTACCAAACACAGGTCTTTCAACGAATTATATTATTGCTAAAGAAGATATATATTATGTGTATCCGACAGATTACAACCATTATGCGCAGCGTTATCGGGACAGCATACAACATGGTGGTATTTCGATGGAAGAAATGATATTACCTGTGATTACATTAGAAAACAAATAATTCAAATTTGTTATTACAATTAATCTAACAATAAGAATTGCTTGAACTATTTCAAGCAATTCTTATTTTTGTTTGACTGCTTCAAATAATTTTTTCTCTAATTCTAAAGTATTACGTACTTCTTGGGCTTGAGAATATTTTTTTTGTCTTGTGTAGGCAGCAATAAGCAACGTTGCAAAATTATCTCGAATGCTTTCTCTTGTGCCCGGATCGGACACTTGCATCCACGCTCTTTGTTCAAATAAACGAGAAAGAGATCTCACAACCTGTGTCGGACGATTTAAGGTATCTTTTTGGGCTTTTTGAATGATTTCCGTAAGACGGCTTACTATTTTTCTTTGCTCTGCACTTGCATCCAAACCATTGCCATCTTTATTCCATTTATTAAAGTGCTCTATTTTGTCTTTTAATCGGGAAAATGTTTCAGGGTTTGTGAAATCATAGACCTTAAACTTCATTTTCATACGAGGGCGCACATGTACGCTTACAACATTGCCGGAGCGGGGGAAATTAACTTTTTTCAATTCATCAATGATGGACGAAGCTATTGCCGGTGTGATATTCGTGTTAGTAAATTTCAAGCCACCACGTAAAAGGACATCCCCCATCACTCCGTCAAACCTTCGAAAATGGGAGAGAATTGATTGACGTATAAACTGTCCTTGGTTATAGCATCGCTGATAATCATCACCGCCAAGCCCTTTACGAGAACGTAGCACCTGCAACGTAGCTTTACTGTCTTTGAAACCAAGCATTTCAATTATACCCATAGCCTGCGAAAAACCGACTTCCATATAATACGGTATTTCTCCCACACCTGTAATACGCCCCAATTCCTTCAGATATGATTTAACACCTCGGTTTGCATAGACTATTGTTAATTTATTTTGTCCGCTTGTATCGGGCATATTAGCTTCGGCGGGCGTGTCTCGGGGCACAGAAAATATTTGAATAACGCCGCTATCCGGCAAAATTGAGATAAGATGATTTGCATCAGCATGGCGTGAGTTAGTACCTAATCGAGCGTCCACACCAATAACGGCTATATTGATTCTTTTACCACGAATTGATAAGGGACTCGACATATCCGTTGCTATCGAAGCAGCCGGTTCCCCCCTACGCGACGATGTCATTGCGGGGACATTCGCAGAATCCTTTGGCGCAAGGGAATCATTGACCGCTATGAAATCATCTTCCGATTGCATATCTACGTCAATAGGTTGTACTTCTTCGAGCTGTTTTTCTTGCAATGCAGCATCCGTAGAATCCGATTTAGCAACATCTTCGTATGCTTGAGAGTATTCAATGTGCGATGTTTCCGAAGACGTAAACAAAGAATCCGAATATAGCCATCCCAGAACGGAAATAATTCCGATAACTAGGAGAATAAATACTATCAAAAGAATCTTCGTTTTCTTTTTTGGGGCTTTCTCCGGCATACTCGACAAAAAATAAAGCAAGGATATATAAAAAAACAGCCCACCCGTCATGGACGGAGGGGCTTCTTAACTGTACACCGTACGGGAATCGAACCCGTGCTGCCGCCGTGAAAGGGCGGTGTCCTAACCGCTAGACGAACGGTGCATCTCATTTGAGGACGGCAAAAATACGGTGTTTTCTTTAGTTATACAAATTTATCACAGAGTATTACAGATTTTTTTTTCAAAAGGTTTGACTATTTTTCTGACAAAAAAACAACGTATTTCATTGTTTACCATAGTATTGATTGATTACAATGAGTTTGTGAATCTTAGCAATACAATCATGATATAAATGGACTTCAATCATGTTCGCGCCCGTAGTGTGATACGTGTTTTTTGCAATGACATAACTATCATTACAAAACATATCATATATTCACAGCACCACTTCTGTTAGAACTTCACCGTCACATTAGCAAAGAATTGACGCCCCACAAGTCCGGGTACTGACACTAAATCCATTGCATTGAGTAGATTGTTCACACCCGCCGAAAGCATGATTGAACTCAGCCACGTATTCTCAAACACAAAACGGTAATATGCACTTGAGTTCAACAGTGTGTAACCATGTGCGTATTCATTTTCATTATCTAAGACAGCAATGGAAAACGATGACCCCGCAGGAGCAAACGGGAATGCTCCGTTGACATTCTTTTGTTGGTCACCAAAACGCCCGACAAATTGAGCACGTATATTTGCACTCCAACCATCTGTGAGCTCTGTGCCTTTTGTATATTGCAATCGTACAACGCCACTATGGGCTGAACGAAACCACAAGCCACCATATTCTTTTGGGTTGAGCCGGATTTCTTGACCATTTGTTGATAAATATGTTAATCGTTTTTCAAAAATTTCCATTATGTCCAAATCATCGGCTATTAGATATTGATATCCTGCTGAGAATGTTATACTTTGATTATGAGAAAAAAGCAAGCCCGATTTTATATTTGATTCAATTCCCTGGGTTCTTGCTCTTTTTATATTTCGATAAGAATATACGGCTTGGTCTCCGGCATTTCCAACTTGAACAAAATCAATTAAATCCGTTAAATCATTACGAAAGTATTGCATATCAAAGCCAAAAGTCAAAATGGTATTGTCTAAAAAATTGAGATAATTTCTGTCCCAACTAATTCCTGTTTCATAAGACACAGAACGCTCCGGTCGTAAATTGTTTCCAATTCTGCGTGCTCCTATCAACTGATAACCTGCTTGATTTAAATTATTGGTAAATTCAACATATAATTGACGGAAATCGGGTACCTTAAAGCCCGTACCAATGCTTGCACGAATGCGAATATCATCGCCAATTTTGACATTTATTGCGAATTTTGGATTCGTCAGCCACAACAAGTGTAATAATATGCTATCGCTTATATTAGGATTTTCGAAAGCACTATTTTTCACATATCGTGAGCTTAAAGAATATGATATCCAATCAACCGGGTTCCCCTCCCATTGCATAAATCCTGAAAATGTTGAAAAGAATGGTTTATCAGGATATCTTGCGCCACCGATATCGTCTATATGATACTCTGTACCAAAAGTAAATCTGTTTCTTAAATTCCATAAAACATCGTATTGTATATAACCGCGTGCAATGCGACGCAATAGATCATCAATTTGTGAATTATTGCCTTGAACAGTATCGAATTCGTATCGCTCTGTGTAAGCAGAGCCATATAATTGAGCCGTTAAACGTGCCTTGCCATGCGACCACTCCGTGGACATCGTTGCCGACTGTTCGTTTTGGATTACAGCTCCTTCATTTTGGGCAACTTGTCCAAAAAAGGATTCTATAAATTTGCCTCGACTTTCCGAGTGAAATAAGCGGGCATCTGCCATAATCGAAACATTTTCTGAAGCATACCATTTCGATTTGATTTGCCCGGTATAATCAACAAAGCCCGCATAAGGAGCAACAATAGTTCGATTCTGGATATTTTGTGTAAGCTCAAAGGGATTTGCTCTTTTTGCATTAAAATATGCTGATGCATCCATTTTTTCGCTACCGTACCCACACTCCGCTTGAATTTCCGATGGACCTTTCTCAAGATATTGGCTATAGAGTCTGCCGCTCCACCCCAAAGCCGGTTTTTTTGTGATAATATTAATAACCCCGGCAAGAGCATCGCTCCCATATAAACTGGACATAGGTCCTTTAACAATCTCGACTCTCTCAATTGCACCAACAGACACCCTCGATAAATCCAATACACCCGCAACACGCCCAATCATTGGCTGCCCATCAATCAGTATGAGAGTATAATCGGGGTTTAAGCCCATAATTTGCACTCCTGTTCGGACATTGTTTTGTAAAAGTACTCCTGTCTGTTCGCGTAGCATATCCGCGACCGTCACCATCGCCGTACCTTGCGCCTGCGAGCCGTCGGCTATACTCACACGTACCGGAGAGTCCTTTTGTAACACTTCATTGCGCGTACCTGTAACGACCACAGGTTGTGTGATGTATTCTTTTAAGATTGAGTCCTTTTTTGATTTCCTTTTTTGGGGTACAATCGGCATACGATGGGAGTTTCTTAGTGAGTCATATTGATGCTTATGAACGATATGCAGCGAGTCCGCAGGAATGTTTCTTGAGTAAAGATTACAAAAGCAAAGTGATGATACTATGAACGTTAGTAATATAAATTTTGTCATTGCAAGTAGTGTTTATCAAAGATTGTATCACAAAATTACGGACTTCCCATTTACATATAGTCGTAATCAGATTATTGAGAAAGTGATATTTTCGCACATCATTTATCACTAAACAGCTTACACACTATGAAAAACAGACTTCTTACACTCGTACTTTTGACGATAGCCACAGTGGCGTACTCAGGATGCAAAGAAGATTCTCCTGTGACGCCGCCCACAAATACAACATTGAAAACTAATACTGTTTTTGATATGGAAGCGCCTATTCAAGATGGTTGGCTCTATTACTCATTTGACACAGAGGCAATAGTACCCGCAACCGAGGCAAGCACAGACCTATGGGATATTAAGTTCCGAGCAATAGACTTTGATCCCACTAAACCGGATACCGATAAATCAAAATACGCATCACTTATTGATATTTTTTTACGGAAAGGATTCTTCTTTCTTAATTCAGGCAATGTAAATCCTAATGGTAAAACTGTCGGTGTTATCATTGACAGTGCATTTACCCAAGTAACAACCGCACCTGATGACACTAAGTTTAAAGAAGAAGATTCAACATATTTTGCTAATCCTTCAAAAAGTATTATCCCTCAATCATTCCTGACCTATAGTGGTTCACCCAACCATACGGTAGCGCAAAACGCAAGTAAAACCCTCGTTCTGAAAACAAAAAACGGAAAATATATAAAAATGCAATTGCTTAGTATATATAAAAATCACCCGGCCACGCCAACAACACAGGATGATGTCGGATTTTATTCACTTGCATTTGTTAAAGGAGATGGTAAGCGGTTAAAGTAAATTCTTGACAAATGATATCGTAAAACACCTTACAACTCAACTATCATTGAAACGACAATATAAACAACCATGTATCTATCTAATCATCTCCATGATTATAGAAAAGATACATAAATAACAAATAGAAATTGATATAAAGTTCTTTTCTCAATTATACTCATTAAGCTATGTAAAAAGAGAAGGACAGAATAAAATGTATATTCATAACAATAGTAATGATAAGAACTGCGAATATATCAATTATTTAAGCACTTTACATTTACAACAGTATTTTTTAAGATAAACACTATAGCATATATAAAAAACCATTTATGAAAACAATATACCCATCGGAATTAGAACACAGAGAACGTCATCAATTATTATTAAGCGGAGTTGCGCCAAGACCTATTGCTCTTGTGACAACCCAAGACAAACATGGCAATGTGAATGTGTCACCTTTTAGCTTTTTTAATGCTTATTCATCGCGACCACCTATTATTGCTATAGGTCCTGCCATCAGTTCTATTTCCGGTAAAGCTAAAGATACATTAACCAATATTTTAGAAACCGGCGAATGTACAATAAGTGTGGTAACATATTCTATGGTAGAACAAATTTCTTTGGCATCATGCGAATATGATGCAGAGATTAACGAATATGAGAAATCGGGTCTTACACAGCGTGCAAGTTCAATAGTAAAGCCACCTTATGTTGCGGAGTCACCTTACTCTATGGAGTGTACTTTGCATCAATTTATTCCATTATGTGAGGACAAGGGCGGTAATGGCAGAATGCTTTTAATGGAGGTGCAGCTATTTCATGTATCTGATTCTGTTTATACCGATGATAAAGTAGATCCGAGAAAAATGGATTTGGCAGCAAGAATGGGATATGATTGGTATTGCCGTGCGCACGGAGATGCACTCTTTGAGGTAAAAAAACCTCGATGGAACGGTATCGGAGTTGATGCTTTACCGGAATATATTCGAACAAGTGAATTATTAACAGGTGCACAATTAGCCAAATTAGCATCCGTAAAAGAAATACCCGAACACAATCCGGAATTTTCAAAAATTCCCGAAAATATTTCAGGGGATTCCATTGATATTGAATTAGCTTCCGGGAATCCACTATCTGCTTTACATATTG
>JAFLBY010000060.1 GCA_017302855.1 Candidatus Kapaibacterium sp. | reverse complement strand
TCCGGTTGTGCTACATTTTATCCTGATACTCTTATTTCTTTGAATAAAAAATTAACATGTAAATATGTTGAAAATGTTGATTGGTATGATATGGAAACCAGCTCGCAAACCATAATGACACGTATAAATAGTGTAACTTATACGTATGAAACATCACGAAGTGTAATATTGGTAGAAAATATTAAACAATTTGTAAAAGGAAAAGAAATATCTAATAACAATAATTATTCTTGGTTGCGACGTTAATTATTATATAAAAAATCTATGAAACCATATATATGTAGCATATTAATATGTATTGTTTGTGTTATTTGTAATAGTTGCAATTCCTCACCCACAGGATTGGGTGAGGAGATTCCTGACAGTGTAGATATGATTTCCTTTTTTACAAAAAATCCAAAATGGACACGATATAATTACCATAATGATTCTGTAAGTTTTTCTCAAAGAGAAAAATTTTGGTCTCCTTTAGATCTTAATGTTCCAATATATTTTGCAAATGATCGAACAAATAATTGTCTTTGGAGAAAACAACAAGATTCCGGTTGTGCTACATTTTATCCTGATACTCTTATTTCTTTGAATAAAAAATTAACATGTAAATATGTTGAAAATGTTGATTGGTATGATATGGAAACCAGCTCGCAAACCATAATGACACGTATAACTAATGCAACTTATACTTATGAAATATCACGAAGTGTAATATTAGTATCCAATATTAAAGAATTTGTAAAGGGAAAAGAAATATCAAATATCAATTATTATTATTGGTTGCGGCGTTAATTATTATATAAATTTTACCAAAAAACACAATGAATACATTAAAATTTTTATGCAGCATAGCAATACTAAGTTCTATTCTGCCATATTACCTTATAGCTCAGGAGACCTATACTGTAAGACTAAGTCAAACAAATGCCCGAGCGGGAGAGAATTGCCGCATATCATGGTATGCGCCTATCTCCGATAGTGTTACGTTACAGTATTGGGATATATATGATGCTCAATGGCACAGTATAGCAGAGTCAATACATCCTACACAAAATTTTTATGAGTGGACTCTGCCATCATTATCTTATACAACCCATATTGTCGTGAAAGTTCAATCCATGACACAACCCAATAAAGCAGGAACATCGTATGGCTATTTGACATTACAAGCCGATAATAATTCATTCATGAAACGCACACAATCAGAAGTCATACCGATCGCACGTATTGTACGGGGATTAGAATTATATCCGACACCGACTTCTACGGCAATCAGCATTACGGAAAAAATTGAATTACCTTTGGAAATAGAGGTCTATGATATACATGGCGTGGCATGGAAATTAGTAAATAATCAACGCACTTTTTCGGTGTCGCATTTACCGAATGGTGTGTACACTGCGCATATCCCACATGAACACAGCATTTATACTTTATCGTTCATTGTACAAAAATAGTGCGGAAAAGTGTTGTTTTCTCCTCCATAAAATTATCAGCAATAAAGCCATGTCTTACATGGCTTTATTTTTATGTAATAGCCGATATTCTCAAAATAAATTGCAATTATGTGACTTTGGAATTTTCAGCACTTCAAATTCTTATCACATCAACAAGGTATAAAAAATTAGTACAACCATGCTATAGTATTACAGTATCGGTAAAGAAAAGACGGGTTCATCATCACGCTCTTCACTGTATTCTTTTTGTTCCCACTGTGATTCCGTCTCTTTTTCCAATAATGCAATAAGCGTCAGGGTTAATTCATCGCAAAGTGCATATCCTTTGGGTAAAAGAGATAAACGTCCTTGTGATATGTGCGCCCAATTATTTTGCTTCCACCACAGTAATTCATCGCCCATAATGTCCTCAATATTAAGCGAAAAATCTTGCATAAATTGTTCCAAGCGAATACCCTTGGCGCGCAATTCCAAAAATGCACGTTCAAACATTTGTTCATGAATTTGCAATGTTTCTTTATTGGCAATCGGCAATATCCCACGTTGAATATAATCCGAATAACGTCGCAGACTACGGAAATTCCAATAACGTTCATCACCAATAAATCCATGTGCCGAAGGACCAAAAGAACAATAACGATCGCCACTCCAATACAGGACATTATGGCGACATTGTTTACCCGACTTTGCAAAATTCGATACCTCATATTGTACATATTCCGCCGTACTTAATGTCTCTATCGCAATTTCATATAATTCCGCATCATGTTCTTCTTTGGCAGGATTGGCAAGTCCTTTTTTCATGAGCGCAAAGAGGGGTGTTCCTTCTTCAAAAATCAGACTGTACGCCGAAATATGATCGGGTTGTAATGCAATCATTTTATGCAGGGAATTTTGCCATGTTTTTTTGTTTTGATCGGGCAGAGCAAACATCAAATCCATATTAACATTATCAAAACCGGCAGCCCGCGCTAATGCCATGGCTTCCATGGCTTGCTGTGGCGAATGAATTCTTTGCAAAAATTGTAATTCTTGCTCATCGAAAGATTGTACACCAAAACTTAGCCGATTAATTCCCAAAGAACGATATGCCGATAAACTGTCGTGAGTGACAGTGCCGGGATTACATTCCATGGTTATTTCTGCTGTGGCGGCAATCGAAAAATGTTGGCGCAATGTGGAAAGTATTTTTTCCATCTGTGACGGCGATAATAATGAAGGCGTTCCACCACCAAAAAACACGGTATCTGCTTGCGGAAATGTCGTATCGGTATTGGCTCTCATGATAATTTCACGGCATATATTTTCCGTAAATACATCTATTTCTTCCGTTCTTTCAATGCTATAAAAATCACAGTAAATACATTTTTTTTCACAAAACGGTATATGAAGATAAAGTCCGAACATAATTGGTGTAGATAATTGAAATAAAAAACTTAGCTGCTCGCGCCGGAATATGAATATAATGAACGACGAAAGAAAAGTATTGATACTGTTGAAAAAAGTATGGTGACAATTATTGATGAGACAATAGTGTACGCCGACACCTTCCCCATAAGTGCAAAAGCAGGTACGGAAGCAAGTAATGCCATGGGAAACCATGTAAGCAACATATTACGCATAAATTGCGGATAAATCGTATCGGGTTTGGCGGCTAATATATCCAATGAATAATAGAGTTGCTGAATACCGTCGGCATTCACAAGATAGACTGCAATGGCACATAAGCATAATTGAAAAGAAATCATCAATAGTTCAGAACACAAAACCAAAAGTATAAATGCCACAATATTGTAGCCGGAAATCATGCCCGTATAATGTGAAATTCCCCATAACAGAACAGACAATGATGTGATAAAATTGAGAATAGAGCCAACATTAAAATAACGGAAAAGCGAAAAAAAGACGGTAGAAACGGGTTTTAATAAAATAAAATCCAAATCACCTGTCGCAATGAGTGAAGGAAATCGCCAAAAATTGGATGAGACGAACATCATATTGATGGAATCCGTTAAAAATAATACACCCAAGAAAATCATAATTTCTTCATGGCGCAAGCCCCCCAAAGTCGGCGTATAGAGATAGACAACCTCAAAGACGCTCATTTGCACGACATACCACATAATGTCAATAAAAAAGACAAGTAAAAAGTGACCTCTGAATTCCAATTCACGTGTTAGGCAATTTGCTATGAAGGTGCGTAACAATCGCAGATAACGTATCATGGTTGATGCTGAATAGAAGTAAGTTTGTAATTTTATTGCGAATTTAGCATAATTATCGTGCATGGAGAACACTATGAACCCACGGGCACTTCTTGCGGTCTTCCGCACAGGCATTGCCAAAACAGCCGAATACCGAACAGTATTATTGCTTACGTCCTTTGCTGCACCCGCATTGAATGCAGGCATTCAGGGATTTTTATGGAGTACGGTCTATCATTCATCGGGGCGAACGCATCTCGGTAATTTATCGGAATCCATGATGGTCACCTACTGCATCATTGCCGCCTTATGTTATGCGTTTACAGGTATTTCACGCAATGTACGGGAGTCTTCGGAGGATATACGAAGCGGGGGCTTAAATAAGTTTTTATTGCGCCCGATAGCCCATGATCTTTATACCTTAGCCGTTGGATTGGCAGAAAAAGTTCCTATTGTGATGATGATGTTAGTGCTGTGGGCAGGCTTAACGTTTATGCTTCCCGAAGTCATGCACTATGGCACTATAGGTTCTGTGGCAACCATGTGTTTTTTTCTGATCTGTGGTTTTCTTATCCGATTTTTTATCGGGCTGGCAATATCGTATTGCGCTTTTTGGTTAGAAGAGGTGTGGACATTTCATGTGCTGACAGACATCAGTTTATGGTTTTTGTCCGGGATGTTAGTGCCATTGTCCATGTTACCTGCCGGAGTGCAAGAGATAGCACACTATGCACCATTTCAATATATGTCCTATATTCCTGCGAGTGTTTTTATGGGTAATATAGAAACAGAAACCATGGTGTTTTATGCTTTTCTTGCAGTAAGTTGGGTGATTATATTATGGGGTCTGTGCCGTTTTTTATGGTGGCGCGGCATTGTTCGCTTTGGTGCTTATGGCGGTTAAAATGTCGGTCAATTTCTTCAATCCCATACAATATGACATTGTTGCATTATATAATTTTATGCTCAATGAACGGGTTCTAATCCCACTTTAGCATAAGGTAATCTTGCTATTTGTTGTGTTGTATGATAACTGTCTAAGCCACTGCATGTGATAGTGCCTGCTTGCTCTATATTAATAAAACCATCTTCATGAATATATTCTTGCGGTACAATAACTTTTATTATTTTTCCGATAATCATGATAGTATTATTTATTTCAAGATTGGTTCTTTGCACTAATTCACAGGCAAATTTAATGGTACTTTCACGCACAAAAGGAGCAGGGCAATCATCAATATATTCAGGGGTTAAACCAACTTCCTTAAATTCGCTGATTCCGGCATCATACTTTGCGCTGCACTGATGAGCTTGTTTGTAAAATGTCGGTAAAATATGATTGACGGTATAATGTCGAGAGTGTATGATATTACCCAAAGTATTTTCTTTTTCTTCATTTGGTCTTATGATAATTCCACATAAAGCAGGGTCGGCACCGATATGAAAGAGACTGCTGAAAATAGCCAGATTTTCATTACCTTTTTCACTTTTAGAACCAATCAATACCACGCTTTTAAACCCACCTAAAGAGTTAATGAAGTTAGCTCTAAAGCGTCTTTCTAATGTAGTTATATCGTGATTATTAAGTATCATTGTGTATGTTTATTTCTATAATATTTAGTTAACTTCTAATGTATGTATTACTTTTTCACATTGTTTCCAATAAGCAAAAAACGAAGGATAATATCCTTTTACTTCTTGAAAAATCCAATCCCGCTGATGCTGAATTCCTTTATAATGCTTATTCGTAGGATGTTCTTTGTAATAGACTGTACTTGGTTGAATGTGGCTGTACAGTTCATCAAATTCTCCAACAAAAATCTGGATATTCTCTATATTCTGCGATAATGACAAGAGATATTGTATTGTGTAATCCGAAACGGGATATTTTTGAAAAAATTTGGGTTCTAACAATAAAATACGATTAGCGTGTATATCACTCATCCACCGGCAATCAAGATTGTAAAAATTATAAATACACGTTGGTAGCGAACTGTCTATTTGCAACGGTGTGTTCTGTGGTAAATTTGTTCTAAGGTCTAAAGAACTTAACTCTTGCAATTCTTTGGGAATATCCATGTTTTCAATACTGTCATACGATACATCAAGAAAAGTATTATATTGCTTGGTATGACAAAATTTATTGATGTTTTCTTGATTTGCATAATACTTTTTACTGCTGAAACTACCCGCAGTCCATTGCCAACTCAATGCATTACTTGCCCAATCGGCATCAAGAAGATAATAATACATCCACTGTGCAGGTATATGCCAATGACTTTGCGCAATATTACAACACAGACTTGCAACATACATTCTCACATGATTGTGCATATAACCCGTTGTGTACAGAGCTTTGATATGATTGTCAATGGCTTCTATACCTGTATTATGATGAATAATTGATGATGGAACTTTATGATGGGATACTTTGGATTGAATATGCTTCAAATCATTATCAATGTCATTTCCTTTAGCAATCCAGACTTGTTGGAAATAATCTCTCCACGCCAATTCTTTTAAAAATATTTCTATGTGATGGGGTTTATATCCTTTTGCGATCACCGATTTTGCAATCTGCTTCGTAGAAATAATACCTCTCGAAATATACGGTGATAATTTTGTAACCGCCCCATCACTATAATTACGGGTTTTGCCATATTGTATGGGATCAATAGCATCTATTTGATCTATAATTTTTCTATATTCTGTTGCTATCATCTATAAATCTAAAGTATTACGTGAATAGGTGTTTATATATTTCCCGCAAATGTACTTATCTCAATATTTTTTTTTCTTTGGATGTTTTCGGCTTATACTACTTTTTACGCGCTTTCTCCACATAGTAAAACTACTTTTTTTCAATTCTTTTCTCATGAGAGCTATAACATCTGCCTCACTAAAGTTAAACTGATGTTTAATTGCTTCAAAAGGAGTTCTATCCTCCCATGCCATTTCTATGATACGATGTTTATCTAATTCGTTAAAGTCTTTCATATATTCTTTGTTTTAATAATAAATTCATATTCAAAAATTATTATATTTCATTGTAGAGTATCCTACAGATTATATGCCACGATGGAAGCAATGACAGAGATTTTCACAATGGATTTCCTTGATTTGTAAGGGTTTGCAATACTGATACTCCAAAATTACGTAGTTTCGGAAATAGGCACATTGCCATAGTATTCATCCTTACATTTTAATAGAACTCATGCCCCCGTCAACATGTATAATCTGCCCTGTTATCCAACTGCTTTTATCGCTTAATAAGAAAGCAATTGCATTGGAGATGTCCAATGGATTACCTATTCTTTTCAAGGGGTGACGCTGTGCATTGGCTTCTATTTTTTCAGGTGTGTTTAATAAACTGCCCGCCAATGGAGTATCGGTAATTGATGGTGCAATACAATTAACTCTGATTTTTGGAGCTAATTCTGCTGCTAAGGATTTTGTCAAACCCTCTAATGCAGCTTTATTGGTTCCCACTATGCTATGAAAATTGAAACCCATATTTGCGGCAACAGTACTAAAGAGAACAATACTTGCATTATTCGATTTTTTCAAAGCAGGCAAACATGATTGTAGTACTTTTATTGCCCCAATGACCTGAAGTTTATAGTCATTGAGAAAATCTTCTTCCTTTATTCTTGCAAAAGGTTTGAGCGTGATTGCGCCCGGGCAATAGACAATGCCATCTAATGAATCAGGGAGAAAACTCAGATCGAGCGCATCATCCAATACATTCACATAATGTGTGGAAACAGTGTCTGATACTTCTACAGTATTATTGTTACAATATGTACCATAAATACGATGATCTTTTGAGAGGAGATGTGTCAAAGAATTACCAATGCCCGATGAACTTCCTACAATGAGTATATTTTTCATAAAGTAGTAAACAAAATTGTCAGGTGTATAATGTGTATGTGCTTTTGCAGTGACGCAAGACATACTTCCTTAGCGTATGCAGCGATGGCGCGCATGGCATGATTGTTCCAAAGTTATGCTGAGGGCTTGCAACAAGAGACATTCAATACGGGAGATAGAGTGACATTGAGAGATTCTCATCGCACAATGCAATAAACTTTTATGGTGAAGGGGGATAATTGAGAAAAAGATGATGATCGTACCATACCTATATTCATCGGAAATCAAATATAATGTTCACATCCAAACTACAAAGCTGTCCGGATTAGACAATTCATAACAACTTTACTGTACAAAGTATCTTATAAGTCATATTTAACTCTGAGATAGGAAAGGAACAGAATAGTTGTAATCAAACTGATAAGAGTTGAAATCACAGCCACATCTCGTTTATCACTCAAAAAATCACTAAATTCCTCCTGTTGCGGAATAAGAACAATAGGATTATTCATTTGGTTTCGTGATGTATTAAACATCCATGCCGATTGGAAATTTAGCATTTGATCTTTATCTAATAAACGTTCGAAGAACTTTATGCCGAAAAAATTATAACCTAAGATATTATTTGCTGAACTGATATTGAAATTTTCTATTTCTTTAGCTACTCCATCTGCCGACAGAATTCTGTCATTAAATGCTGTTGAATAGTATATTCCACAAGTAATGTTAAATTTATTGTTTACAGTATCTGAGTAAAGAGGAACTATATAATAATTAAAAACATAGAAATTTCTGCCTTTTGATTGTCCGCGTCTTTGTTCTTGAAATACCGAAAATTCATTGCGATTAATATGATACTTTTGTATAGTAAAGAATTTTTCATTTGGGTATAACATTACTTCACCCGGAGTAGATATTTCTATTAAACTATAACTCAATTCTGTAAAATATTCTTGAGATATTCCTATTGGAATAGCAATAGAATTGGATATAATTATCCAAAACAATATCCCAATTTTTTCCGTTTTTAGAGGTAGTTGTTCGGTTATTGGTCTATACAAAATAAAAGTCAAAATTGAAACTATCACTATCGGTATCAAATAGCTTACATAAAAGTTATCAAGTCCAAGTGTACTAATCTCCTTTACAAAAAAATAATGAACATATGAATATCCAATAAAAAAGGAGATAAACAAGATTAAATATATTTTGACTATTCTACTAAACATAAAGCTAACATATTAAGGGTATGAAATTTTGTTGAGGTGGTCATCCGTTTTTTCATTTCTGATAAGTGTTTCAATGACTAACGTGGAATTTTAGCATAGAATCTTCATCATATCACTAAAGGTTGCAGTGTACTAATTCTAGTACGATTCATATCGCTAAATATTCTTATCTGTCTTCTTTCCAAAATTGTATATCAACACACAGATGATTTTAATAGGAATTATTGTGTTAGACACAGATAGATTCTTGGCTATAAAACTCTTCTCGGATTTTATACGCTACTTCGTTTATGTACTGAATATTAGGTGTATCAAGAAGTGTAGTGTTTTCAAACGACTGCTCAAGTTCAAGCTGGAGATTTTCAGCCATTTTCAAGAGATCGTCATACTCAAATTTTCCGGATTTAATTTCGAGCAAAAAATCTCTATTAGGTCTTTTTACATTGATTTTTTGTTCACGACCTATTTCGCAAGCCATTTCCAAAAGTCTAAAAACGTGCATCATATTCTTCGCATCGTAGTTTTTACCATGACTTTGCGTATCCTGATAACGTTCTTGATTTCTTTTATCTACCCAATCCCAATATTCTTTATGCTCTTTACAATGTGTTGAATAACCATCACGATTAAAATAGAGTAACGCTAATTGTTCTAAACCCTTAGGAATAGAACTTACACAAACATCATTTGAATTTTCATTTCTTATGATACCGCTGAAATTTTCAGTTTCGCTATAATACAATCCAAAAACATCGCGCATGTGAGGTATATTTATCAAACCACAATTTTCTTGTTTCCAATCCTTAAGTTCTAAAAATTTTAATAATGGAATTGCACCCTGTTTGTAATTTATATAACAGAAATCTAACACACTTTTTCTGTCTTTAATGATAGGGTTAACAATTTTTTTATTTAATCCTCTTGCCTTCTTTATTTGAGAATATGCGAATTTTCCGAAAGTGTTTTTGCAAAGTTTAGATATTATTTTATTAGGTTCAATACTCTCCATGAGAGGATGCTTGTAGATTATCGAACTCATTGGCGCAAACAACATTTCCAAAATATTAGGATTGTTACAAGCGAGTAGCTCCATAAATCTTCCTAACTCGTAAAAAACCACATCATTCGTTTCATTGTTTATTTGTTCAATATAGTCTAAGCCGTAGTAATCCTTTTTAGGTAGAATAAAAACGCCTTTTATGTCGGTGTCAGACGACGGAGTATCCAAGCCATACGCTTTACTGCCGCTTATACACTCTAAAATTATTAACCCTTTATTTCTAATATCTTCTAAAGTCATTGTAAACTTCTTGTAAAAAATGAATTTAACTCTTCAATATTTCCTTTTGATGCAGGTAAACTTTTAGAAATATTTTCAGCTTGTACAATACAATTTTCGATAAATTTTCCTATCTCCGGTTCTTGGTTATGAAGGTAGTTTTCATTTTTTGTTGCCTTTAGCTCAATCAACTCGAGTATTCTTTGCTTCAGATGTGTTTCAATAGTCAATTCATTGAGCATTTTTTGAAAAACAATAGGTGGAATCTCATCTTTTTCTTCTATCCACTTACATGCGATAGCTGTTCGTAAGGCATAAAAAAATTTTTTAAGTTTTATATTTTCTTTGCCTTGAATTTCAGAGTACATTTTTTTTGACATACTCAGATAATGATACATTGTAGCAATTTTTGAGTAGCATGATTGTGCCAAAACATTGATTTCTGATAAGAAATTCTGATCTGCCATATAAACAATCGGTGATTGAATGCGCTCTAACAATGGTGGATTTGACTTTAATAGAAGTAATAGACACTTTCTTAAATCCCATCCTGATAAATCGAACTCATTGTTTTCAAACATTCTTTCAATAGTATCTTTTTTTTCATTTAAACTTAAATACCAGTCTTTTTTATGCTTGTATATGAACCTGACATCATAATCACTATCAGGCGAAGGAAATCCCCAAGCTCTTGAACCTGTTTCGCAGGCTAAAAGAATCTGAATGTCTTCTTCAGTTTGAATTTCAGTTACATAATGTAATATTTTTTCTTCCATTTTTCAGATGTAGTTTTTATGTAAGTAATCTAATCTCTATTTTATACGATTCGGGCGATGCAATAGCTCATAATTCACTCCAATCCGCATATTTCTATAACATCAAAGCCAAGAAATCCTTTTTTTATATTTAAATTCACTTTCTTAGCAGACTTTACATTTGGCTTCATTGAAGATTTAATAATAAATTCTTTTTCCATTCCCTCATAATTAACATACACACATGGTGCCATGTATCCTGATCTTCCAGAAATGCTGTCTTTTCTAACAATATCAAATCGTTTATATTCAACATTGTCATCAGTGGCTAAATAAAAATTTGACGCTAAAAATATGAAAACAATTAAAGAACCTGTTGTACAGATATGAAAAATATAATGTAGAAGCCAAAGAAGTGGATTCCCTTTAATTTCATCTATCTTTTTATTATGGAAGAAATAATGAAAAATCATATATATGAGCCAATGCAATATCCAACGAACCGGATCACCATACCTTGCATTTATTGGATTAACATGAATCGGATCTTCATTAATTAAGTTTATTCTTTTATAGTAAATCGGAGTCATGAAGATTCCCGGAACAAGGAACAATACAAGCGTAATATTCTTGTCAATTATTGTCTCACGATAGATTAGTATTGACCAAATTGAAAGACACGATCCGCCAATAAAAACAGTATTAAGTATAAACTCTAGTATTTTATTGTTGAAAAAACCCTTACGTTTGGATGGTTTGAACTTGGTTTTTGTACTTGTTATATTCTTATTCTGTCTTTTTTTCATTTTATCTATTGGCTAAATGTTCTTCTTGCGAAAACATAATAACATAGAAACTGATGATTATTTAGATTAGAACACAATCTACCAAAAGCATCTACTCTTTATCACTCACTTTTTGGTTTTTTCCAAATCCATTTATAGACTCTTCTGTCCATAGCATTATTTCTGTAATCTTGAATATCCGGCTGCACTAAACGATAATCTTCATCATGGAAAATTATCATCATCGGTGCATATTCCATCGCAATCTTTTCGGCTTGTTTATAGAGTGCCAAACGCTCATCACGATCAGTGGTAAATAATGCTTTGTCAAATAAGGCATCAAAACTTTCATTTTGGAAACGCACGGTATTAATGGGACTTATGCCGCCATTCGGTGGAACAAGTTTGCCATATAATAAATTAAGGAAATTTTCCGGATCGGGATAATCGGCAATCCATCCCAAACGATAGAATGATGCACGCCCTGCATCCACTTCATCCAAATGTTTTGCAAACTCTACTTGCTTTAATTGTACTTTTATTCCCAAATTTTCTTGTATCTGTGATTGAATTGCTTCTGCGATTTGTAAATTTCTTCCACCGCCATTATTTAATTGTAAGGTGATGGGAGGAAAGTTTTTCCCTTGAGGAAATCCCGCTTCTGCCAATAATTTTTGAGCTTGTTGCGGATTAAATGTATAACCGGGTGTTACTTCGCCATAGCCGGGCATCGCAGGGGGGACAATACCATAGTGTCCCGGACTTGCTGCTTGACCTTTCAACACATATTTAATAATGCGTTCACGGTCAATAGCCATAGAAAATGCTTTACGAATACGAATATCGGAAAATTCTTTACTTGTATTGATCATGCCATAAAATTGTGTGGAAAGCGCAGGCACGGCAAATAAAGTAAATTTGGCATATTCGCCTTTTGTCTTTTTATTTTCTCCGACAATTTCAGGAAAAAATTCCGATGGTATGCGATAACATTCATCAAGATTGCCTTGTCGAAACTCTAATAATTGTGATTTCTCATCTTTCATGAAGGAAAAGACAATTTTATCCAAAAAGGGTAATTGATTTCCTTTATCATCTTTACCCCAATATTTAGACCATTGCTGTAAAATACATTCTCTGTCGGGTGTCCATGAACTGAAATAAAAAGGACCTGTTCCAACAGGATGCTGGAAAAAATTCTCGCCATAGTGTTTTACGGCTTCGGGCGGATAAACATAGGTCATACCCAAAGCCACATAATATTCAAAAGGACCGAAAGGTTTGATAAGTCGAATACGGAATGTATAATCATCCACTATTTCAAAGCCCGACACCCCTTGTATTGCAGGATTGCCACCATTCATGACTTGTTGTGTTGCCATAAAATATTCCTCAGCACCAACAACTTTGCCTTTGAAATATTCTGCACCGCGCGGTTTGGCACGTGCATCGCAAATACGGTCATAAGTAAATTTCACATCCGATGCTTTCATCTCACGACCTTTGCCTTCGGGAAAACATTCATTGTCATGGAACAGCACGCCTTTACGTAAAAAATATGTGTAAGTAAGTCCATCGGTGGACACTTCCCATCGTTCGGCAAGGGTAGGGGTTAATTGCAAATTCTCATCCAAATCGAGCAAATTTTCATAAATCTGATGGGCTATATGATGACTTGTCACATCATTAATGCCTGTGGGGTCTAAGCCACGCATTTCGCCTACTTCATTCACCCGAAAAATCCCGCCATACTGTTTGCCGCCATTGGCTTGACGTGCCGGTACAGTATTCTGTTCTTTGTTGTCGCCACAACCCCCTAATACCAAACCTAACACACCGACAGTAAGAACGATTGCGGCAGTAGTAAACACATTTTTCATAGCATTCCTTTATCTGATAATTATTTCTTTGACAATTTCTTTCCCTGCACGCGCATTTATTTTCGCACGAATATCTTCACGTCGTAACACCAGCTCTTGCCGCCACACAGCCGCAGGAACTTCGATGAACAATCTGCCATCTTCAAAACGCTTCACGGAGGTTTGTGCCGTCAGTTGCTGACCGATGATTTCCTGCCAATATGCCGGCACCGCCGCCTCTTGCAGTTTATGCTCAAGACCCGATTCGCGGAGATATGTATGGAGCAAATCGCCCACTTTTCTGAACTTATTGTTCATGTTGATATAATGTCTAATGATGAGAGCATTCGATAAACAGCGTTTTCCGACAAGCAAATTAGGAGTTTTTCATGTATTGAACGAGAAAAAACAACAATTTCATACAAAAGACTCTTAAATATGATTTTTCCGTATTTTTGCATATCAGTTTCAATTTACAGTCCTGAAAGGAGTTTGGTGTATGCCGGTTTATCAGAGAATGGGTAAAATTCCCTCAAAAAGACATACGGTCTATCGTCGTGATAATGGCGACTTGTATCATGAAGAATTATTTGGCACGGAAGGGTTCTCCGGTGTGTCATCATTGCTGTATCATTGCTCGCCGCCAACAAGGGTTATCCGCTACGGTGAGCCGCGTTCCATTCGTCCGGATATTGCTATCCACAATAATATGAAGGCATTAAGTTTTCAGGGCTTTGCCATAGAACCAAGCGATGATTATGTGGAAAGTCGTAAAACCCTTTTTGTGAATCATGATTTGCATATAGGGCTTGCCGCGCCGCGTATGTCCATGACCGAGTACTTCTTCAAGAATGCCGATGCCGATGAAATGCTGTTTATCCATAAAGGAAGCGGCACTTTATGCACTCCCTACGGCTCTATTCCCTTTTCGTATGGCGATTATCTTATCATCCCTCGCGGCACGGTCTATCAACTTCAATTCGACACAGAGGACAATCATTTCTTGACCATAGAATCATTTGGACCAATACGCACTCCACGCCGTTATCGCAATGATGTGGGGCAGTTTTTGGAACATTCACCTTTTTGTGAACGCGATTTCCGTTTGCCGGAAAACTTAGAAACCCACGATGAAACGGGCGAATTTCTTGTGCAGATTAAAAAGAACGGTTTGCTCTATCCTTATGTCTATGCCAATCATCCCTTTGACCTCATTGGGTGGGACGGCTATTGCTATCCTTATGCTTTCTCCATTTTCGATTTTGAACCTATTACCGGACGTATCCACATGCCGCCGCCGATTCATCAGCAATGGGAGGGTAAAAATTTTGTGGTGTGCTCCTTTGTTCCACGCCTTTATGATTATCATCCGCAAGCAATTCCCGCACCGTATCATCACAGCAATATTGATTCCGATGAATTACTGTATTATGTGGACGGTGATTTTATGAGCAGAAATAATATTCAAAAAGGGCAAATTACTTTGCATCCTGCGGGCATTCCCCATGGACCCCATCCCGGAGCTATTGAACGCAGCATCGGTAAAAAAGAAACAGGTGAATTAGCGGTGATGATTGATCCATTCAATCCCGTCAGTATTACAACAGAAGCATTATCTGTCGAAGTCAAAGATTATTATAAATCATGGATGGAACAACCCGTCCAAGCTTAAACACTGATTTTTCACTTTATTATATTCGATATTTTTTCACATTCTTTTTTTAAATACTACCATGAAAGATTTAACAACGGTACAAAATTATTCATACAGCACTGAAAAAGTATTTGCCGATGCAGAAGATTTTTTTCCTATAAACGGCACCGATTATGTCGAGTTATATGTGGGCAATGCCAAACAAGCCGCACATTTTTATAAAACAGCTTTTGGTTTTCAATCGTTGGCGTATGCAGGACTTGAAACAGGCATAAAAGACCGCACATCCTATGTAGTGGTGCAAGATAAAATTCGCCTTGTTCTTACAACGCCTCTTAATCCCGATGGTGATATTGCAGACCATATTCGTCGTCATGGCGATGGCGTCAAACTTATTGCGCTGTGGGTGGACGATGCCGTTGATGCTTACAATAAAACAATAGAGCGCGGCGCACAATCCTATCAAGAACCAAAAGAAATGTTCGATGAATTCGGCAGAGTTATCACTGCGGGTATTCACACCTATGGCGATACTGTCCATATATTCGTGGAAAGAAATAATTATTCCGGCACATTTTTACCCGGATTTATTCCATGGAAATCTGAATATAATCCGCCATCAATGGGTTTTCGCTATATTGACCACATGGTGGGTAATGTTGAACTCGGGCACATGAATATTTGGGCAAAATTTTATCATGATGTTATGGGATTTGCCAATTTAGTGACCTTTGATGATAAAGATATTTCCACACAATACACCGCATTGATGAGCAAAGTCATGAGCAATGGTAATGGCAGAATTAAATTTCCTATTAATGAACCGGCTCAAGGATTAAAAAAATCACAAATTGAAGAATATTTGGATTTTTATCAAGGTGCAGGATGTCAGCATATTGCCATTGCAACCAATGATATTATTCACTCGGTAAGAGAAATGAGAAAACATGGCGTGGAATTTCTTCATGTGCCCGGCGAATATTATGATACTGTCGGCGAAAGAGTAGGCATCATTGAAGAAGATTTAGCATTATTGAAAGAATTGGGCATAATGGTGGATCGTGATGAAGAAGGATATTTATTGCAAATTTTTACCAAACCGGTAGAAGATCGCCCCACATTATTTTTTGAAATTATTCAACGCAAGGGTGCTAAATCATTCGGCAAAGGTAATTTCAAAGCATTATTTGAGTCCATAGAAGCAGAGCAAGCACGCCGCGGCACTTTGTAATATTTGACCAAGAGCAAAAACTTTTCCACAAGCGATTATCTGTTTTGGCGGATAATCGCTTTTTTATGCAAAAAAGCCATTTCAATACATAGCTTCATTGCATTATCGTAGGATTTTCTTTTTCTTTTTACGATAGACAATCGGCAACTCTCCCTAATTTTGCACATATACTTTGTGAATTTTTGATAGTGGATAGAATGACAGAAGCAGCACAGTTACCCTTAGCGGTGGTCTTATTAAGTGGTGGCATGGACTCAACAGTCTGCATGGCTATTGCAGGCAAAGAGTATCGTCTTGCGGCATTGCATGTGAATTATGGACAAAGAACACAAGAGCGGGAACTCCAATCATTTCATGATATTGCGGATTATTACAATGCGGAACATCGGCTTGTTGTGGATATAAGTCACCTTGCTGCCATTGGCGGCAGTTGTCTGACCGATCGCGCCATTGATGTGCCGCAACCTGATTTGAATGCAAATGATATTCCCATCAGCTATGTGCCCTTTCGTAATGCCAATATTCTTGCCATAGCAACAAGTTGGGCGGAAGTCCTCGGCGCAGCGGCTCTCTTTATAGGTGCTGTGCAAGATGACAGCAGCGGCTACCCCGATTGCCGTGAAGAATTTTTTGCAGCTTTTCAACAAGTTATCAACACCGGCACAAAACCCGAAACACAATGCCATATCCGCACGCCGCTTCTTCATTTCACAAAACAGCAGATTGTAGAAAAAGGTATTGAATTGGGAGTGCCCTTTGAAAAAACATGGAGCTGTTATCAGGGAGAGACCATCGCTTGCGGTGAATGTGATTCCTGTGCATTGCGGCTGCGTGGTTTTGCACGTGCCGGAGCACATGACCCTTTGCCCTATAATCATCGTCCCGACTATTAATAAAGCATTATGGCAAAAATTTTACATGTTTTACAAGTGGGCTATCCGCCTGAAGTGCGTGCCGAAAAAATTGTGCGCAGTTTACGCCAAGCCGGGCATCAGGTCTATATTGTAGCACGTATGCCCCGACATAAATCCGCACCGTCCGAGGAATGTTTATACCTTGCACAATCGCCCACCTTGCTTTCGCAATGTATTCCCTACAGCCCTGTTTATACAGGTGGGATTATGGGAGCAATTGAACGTTGGAAACCCGATCTTATCCTCACGCGCGAAATGCTTATTACCGGCTCGGCTGCTTT
>JAFLBY010000006.1 GCA_017302855.1 Candidatus Kapaibacterium sp. | reverse complement strand
GCACGCTGTACAGAACATTTTTGAGGAGAAAAAAGTCTATGCAAACCACACAATTAACCCATGCAGAGCCCGTGCGCGAAGAGGGGATTTTTGCGCTGAGTCGCCCCGATAACAACTTACTGCCCTTATATATTATGTATGCTTTGCTAAGCACGGTAGCGTTTCCATTTGTTATGCTGCCTCTTTATTTTAAGTACAAAACCTTACGCTATACTTTTGATCAAGAAGGGATTAGTGTTTCGTATGGCATTCTGTGGCGGCGGGAAAGTTATACGACATATAGTCGTATCCAAGATATTCATGTTTCGCGCAATATTGGCGAACGATGGTTGGGGATTGGTACGGTGGATATACAAACTGCATCGGGGGCATCCACAGCAGAAGTAAGCATCGTAGGCATTCGCAATTATGAACAAGTGCGTGATTTCCTCTATGGACGTATGCGCGGCATGAACGCCACAACAGTGCCGACAGCAAACACAGGTGAAAAAGGTAATGAAGCAGCAAAAGCTGTGCTTCAAGCAATTCACAATGATTTAAAAGCCATACGTATTTCGCTCGAAAGGAAATCAGATGGTTGAGTTTCTCAAACAATTAGCTGCGCCGCTTTTGCATTTAGATCTCAATGCACCGCATGTCCCCGCAGGTCATGAAAATGACCGCTATTTACGAGTAGTGCGGGCAAGTCCACGCTTTTTGTCCATGCGTTATATGCTTGTAGCTTTCTATGCTATAGGTTTTCTCTTGATTATTGCAGCCGAGATAATAGGTTCTCTTTTTGTGCCATTTACATTGTGGTGGCTGACATTGTTGATAGCCATGTTTTTTGGCTTGAAAATTCTTGCCATGATTATTGTCACGAGATTTGATTATGATATGCGATGGTATATTATCACAGATACTTCTTTGCGTGTACGGTATGGTGTATGGGCTTTACGTGAAATAACGGTATCGTTCGGCAATGTCCAGAATGTGCGCATTGCTCAAGGACCTGTTGAAAGACTTTTCGATATTTCAACTCTTATTGTGGAAACTGCCGGTGGTGGAAGTAATGAAAAAAATCCTCATGTGAAAAGTCATCAAGCAATATTGCGAGGCATTGAAAATGCTAAAGAAATACGCGATATGATTATCTCGATTTTGCAGCAACAAAAAAGAGCCGGACTTGGCGATCCCGATGATGATATTGAACACCATGCAAAGGCTGCCGCTCTGCCTATACGAGAATTAGATGCCATAGCTGCGGAAACACAAAAATTACGTCAATTATTTATATCAAAGTAACATATTACACTATAATGGGAAAATTACTAAAAACCGCCTTAAAATGGTTATTCAGAATCGTGATTGGATTTATCGTGTTCAGTGTTGTCCTCACTGCGGCTTACACATATATTGACCCTCCCTTTACACCATTAATGTTTATACGTGTTGTCGAGGGATGGTTCGATGCAAAATCAACAGGAATTACTAAAGAATGGCGTGATTATGAAGAAATATCACCCAATATATTCAAAGCCGTCATGTCGGGTGAAGACGCACGCTTTATGTCACATGAGGGGTTTGATTGGAAAGCAATAGAAAGAGCACAAAAGTTAAATAAAACACGTAAGCGTCCGCTTGGTGCAAGCACTATTTCCATGCAAACATCGAAAAATACATTTTTATGGCATGGACGTAATTATGTACGCAAAGGATTGGAAGCATATTACACGGTTCTTATTGAGGCATTGTGGGGGAAAAAACGCATTTTGGAAGTCTATGTCAATGTCATTGAATGGGGCGATGGAATTTATGGGGTAGAAGCGGCGGCGCAAACATATTTCCATAAATCGGCAGCACAATTAAGTCAAAGAGAAGCTGCTCTTTTAGCCGCTGTAATTCCCAATCCGCGACGATGGAATCCGGCAAAACCAACATCTTATATCCTAAAAAGAGCATCGTTTATTCAAGGACGTATGAACTCGCTGCGTCCACCGAAAGAATAATGTTTGTGCATTACTCAATTCCATCATTAAAAGATGAAAATCGTTGATTTCATCTTTGCTATGTTATTCTTGTAATTCTTTTCTGTTTCTACCTACTTCATCATCACACATTCATCATGCCATACGCCATTGCTTGCTTGCATAATATACATGCCGCTTGATAATGATGGTAATGAAATTTCTTGCATGTCGGTGGAATTATATAGTGATGAATAATGCCATACTTCCATGCCTGTTACATCGAATATTTTTACGGTAATTGCACCGCCATAACCCGTGTATAATCGGGCTATTGTGCCGTCAGACTCAATACCGAAACGTCCCGTTTGTTGCACACCGCGAAATTGCCATGCACAACTCGGATCATAAAGAATTTCATCATTATTGCCACGCACTATCAGACATTGTTCGCTGTGAATAATATCGGAAAGCGTGAATTTTTCGCTATTTCTGCCATCGGGTGGTAAATAGATTGTACAAGGCAATATAATTTCTCGTGATTCTTTATTCGGTGAAATACTTGTAAATCGAAGGGCATTATTGCGAAGAAATACGGTGGAAATTCCTGTGTTCGGTGTAAAAATACTGTCGCAGCGGACACAACATGGATCATAATTAAGTGTTACTGTCGTTTGAGCAAGACCTGCGGGAATAACTATTTTCACGGGAACAATAGTGCCGGGTGCATAGTGTGCTGTGTCGGATAATTGCAAAGAAATTGTTTTTTCCTGATCATTGTTAATGGTTATAGAAATAGTTTTTTCTTCATAACAACCATTCGTATTTGTGCCTCGAACAGTATAAGTGATATTTTCTGTTGGTTGCGCTATCGGATTGGAAATAGTCGCATTATTGAGATATGTACTCGGTGTCCACAGATAATTATCAGCATTATTTGCACGAAGATGTACTGTATCGCCAAGACAGATTTCTCTATTTTCTGAAACCGATAGTGTCGGCTTTTCATTCACTGTAATGAGTATTTTTTTACTATCAAAACAATCTCCGGTTTTTCCTGTAACAATATATTCTGTGGTTTTTGTACCAATAAATATCGGATTGGCAATTGTGGGATTATTCAATCCTTCAACAGGCGACCAAGAATATTCTAAAGCTCCCTTGGCTGATAAATGAACGGTATCGCCCGTACAAATTTCTCTATTTTCTGATACCGATACTATCGGCTTTTCATTCACCATAATGATGACTTTTTTACTGTCAAAACAATTTCCATTTTTCCCTGTGACAATATATTCTGTGGTTTTTGTGCCCATAAATATCGGATTGGCAATAGTCGCATTATTTAAGCCATCGGCAGGCGACCAAGAATATTCTGTAGCTCCTTTGGCTGATAAATGCACTGTATCGCCCACACAGATTTCTCTATTTTCAGAGGCAATTATTATTGGTTTTTCATTCACAGTAACAAGTATAGTATCTTTACCTTCGCAATTTCCTGATTTTCCTGTGACAATATATTGTGTGGTAGAAGTTCCTGTAAATATTGGATTTGCGATTGTGGCATTACTTAATCCTTCCGCAGGCGACCAAGAGAAGTTTTCTGCACCGCTTGCATTTAATTGTATTTGTTCACCTTCGCAAACATTTGTGTCCGCACCTGCAAAAACGGATAATTCACCACCCAAAGTGACATTGACGGTATCATAATTTTCACAGCCATTATTATTTTTTACTGTGAGAATATATTGCATATTTTTTTCGGGCGTGCATAGTGGGTTTGCACTTTTTGGATTATCCAAATAATCGGCGGGTGACCAAGAATATTCCACTTGCGGATTATTGTTTGTGCCGAGTCTTACAGACAGCCCTGCACATAATTCTTTATCTCTGCCCGCATCTGCTTTTTCATTTTCTTTGATTGTTATTGTCACAAAGGCGGAATCCGTGCAAGTGGCATTAGAAATAATCACTTTATAGCGTGTTGTTGTGCTTGGCATTGCAATCGGATTGGCAATAAAATAATTATTTAATCCGCTTTTCGGAAACCATTCATACTTTGTGCCGCCGCCTGCTTGTAATTGTAATGGAATCCATGCACACAGTGTAGTATCGCGAGTAATTGTCGGTTGAACCGATGGAACAACCGTGATTTTTATTGTATCAAAAGCACTGCATCCATATTTATTTATGACAGCAAAAATATATTCTGTTGTTGTGTCTGGACTTGCTGTTGGATTTGCTTTCGTGTAATCGTCTAAACCCTTTGTCGGGTACCATCTATATGTTGTTCCTTGTTCACCTTGAGTGCCAATTTTTATTGATGTTCCTGCGCACAGAATAGTATCTTTTCCGGCTTGCGCTTGTGCATCATTGATAATGGCATACGTTAGTAAAGTATCAATGCGGGAATTTCTTTTGCAGAATAATTGAATACGATACGTTCCCGTTTTTTTTATAGAAAAAAGGCAGGAAGAATCTCTCTGTTCAATAATGTTTGCACTATCAATAGACCATTGTCGAGAAAGAATAATGCCATCAGAATAACGATGTGTAATGCGTAAAGGTGTATTAATGCAACCATAGATTGTATCAAGTGTGCCGCGTGGTTCAAAACAAGGATAACCCTTATAATCATCGGAAAAATAATGTTGCATAAAATTAGGAAAGCCATTACCACCCGATTCAGCTTCCATGTCTCCTCCATTCACAATAGCATCTTTCTGCAATTTCCAGTTTTCCCCCATATTATTGGGTAAATGAATAATATCAAATCGTGTCGTACGGAATATATACATTTTTTTATTAGGCATTAACTCTATAGTTTCTTGAAAATCACGTCTGTAATTATCATGTAAATATATTATTTCTGAATTTTGTATAATACTTTCATTACCGCTGGATAAATCATATTGAAACACACCATCTGCGCTACTGTATGAAGCATATAAAATATTACTGTTTGGAGAAAACTGAATATGTGTAAACATACCTGAATAGTCATATTTGTTAATTTTCCTTTTATTACTTATTCTTCCTGTTTTATTATCATAATCAAACAAGTAAATCACTGTCTTTCTATTCGAAAAAACACGACTTGCAAGCGATAAAGCTATTTTTGTTCCATCTGGCGAAATAATCATTCTATAATAATGTGGCTGTCTTATCTCAATCTCATCACATAAACTTTTATCAAGTGATGTAACTACAGGTATGCTATCAAAACCTTTCTCGGTAATATGATACGAATAAAAATCTTTTTTATTATCATCAAGCACAACAATCCAATATCCTCGATTTGCACAATCTTGTATGCCTGTAATTTGAAAATCAACCATATCACGTACTTTAATGTTATTCGTTTTGACAGAACCTTGCTTTGTACGCAAATCAAGTATAGAATAGCATAAACGTGTTGCTTCTTGACCTGCTTTAATAAGTCCAATATTAAAAATATAAAATTGTGGACTACCATCTGGGAAAGGTACAATAAGTTGAGACGTTGAATTAGATAGATTGTCATTACTAAATCCTTGAGAATTAGGAAATTTTTCTAACTGTGGATTGTAAATCTCTTTGTTTGTTGTTAAAAATAGCAAATCACCTGTTTCTTTATCGGAAAAGGTATTTAATATTTTTCCATTTTTATTGTAATGCCTTTCATTAATTGAAATTATCACTAAAGTATCTTTGAATTTATCCTTCACATGTTTAAATTGTATGCCATTAAAATAATGTGTTAATTCTTTTTGGGCAAAAACTATTTCTGGTAAACATACTATTACAAGAAAAAGATATATATATTTCATAGCAATCTCCGAGAAAAATTCTCCGACCGACACAGTGTCGGTCGGAGTGAATAAGTACTACTTATTTAATAATTGAGAGTGGATAGGTATAGCGTTTATTGAGTATATTGATGGATAGGAAATAATTACCGCTCAATAAATTCTCGGTTCCATACATATAATGATGCACACCCTTGCCTATATCAAAGCGTTCATGAACAATATTTCGCCCCATAATATCGGTTAAGAATATCTCCGCAGAACAAGTGCCGATGCTATATGTTCTGTATGGTAAGAGTGCTGCTGTTTTCATATTGCCTCCGAAGATAGAATATAAGAGTTTGTATGAGGTACGAAGATGACAGATGACACAACTTTTACACGCATATTCGTACAATCTTGTGCAACTTACAAAAAAAAGCTTTATAATACAAATACTTATGAAAAAGAATATATAGTGAAGGATCAAAGTAATTTTTAGGATTTCTCTGATTGATTACTTCGATTTTCAATTCTGTTATTGTATATTGTTATGCGAAACGATTGTTGTGTGGATAACATTCATTACCTAAGCTCTTTCGATGTTGACAATGATTGAGAAAACATAGTACTATGACCATTCTTTGCTTAGTGTAGTGATCAAACATCGTGAGTGCTCTCTTATATCGTCTGATGATATGGCACTATGATTGCTATACCATCATCTTTGGCGGAAAATGTATAGTTTATAGCATGAAAACGTTCATCATTATCATCATTTTTGTACTCTATGGTACGAGCATTGTGCAGGCACAAACGGAGCCGCGTACATTGGATATTACCATAGGAGGAGGCACAACGAAATATTGGGGTGAGTTTACCGATGATCGCTTTGGTATTCATGGTTCCGTGGGTTTGCGTTATACGATTTTTCCGGAATTATTTGTTGGTGGATTGTTTGGTGTGGGCAGTACCGAATTTGGTGTTTCGCCCATATATCTTTTACGTTATCCCGAATATTATGGCAATGGTGCTATTATTGGTCAAAGTCGCTACAATGGTTCTGTGGCTTTAATCGAAGAAACTAATACGATTCGTGTGAATACCTATGAATTTTTGCTGGGTGCCAGACCTTTTCCTTCCGAGCCATTTTCACCCTATGTTACTGTCGGTCTGGGCTTGCTTGATTGGAATATCACCAATACCAAAGAACATATAGCTTTACCGAATAATGCCAATGAAGTGTATAATCGGCAATCGTTTATTGTGCCCATCGGTTTTGGATTCGATATCTATATTCACGAGCGTTTATCTTTGCAAGCACAAGCATTGTATAGATTTACCACAACAGATTTTCTCGATGATTATAGCGAAAGCGGCAGCAGCAATGATGGCTTTGCCTCCGTTGATGTGGGCATAGCTTATACATTGTTTATCAATCGTGACCGCGATAATGATGGTTTGACGAATCATCAAGAAGAGCGTTATGGGACAAATGCCGATATAAGCGACAGCGATGGCGATGGCTTAAGTGATGGTACAGAAATTATGATGTCACATACGAATCCACTTTTGCCCGATACCGACGGCGATGGTTTGCTTGATGGGGAAGAAGTGCAAACTAATCCATTAAAAGCCGATACCGATGATGATGGTGTGAATGATGCAGCCGAAAAAACACGAGGTACTGATCCTTTGCGTGCCGATAGTGATGGTGATGAACTTTTTGATGCCGATGAGATTTTCCGCTATGGTACCGATCCTTTGAGCACTGATACCGATGATGATGGCGTCAGAGATGGGCGTGAAATACAGAAATATGCTTCCGATCCGCGAGCTGCCGACACAGATAATGATGGACTCAATGACGGTGATGAAATCTATACTACATTGACAAATGTTCGTAATCCCGATACCGATGGCGATGGTTTGACGGATGGCATGGAGCATCATACAATGAGAACTGATCCTCTTGATATTGATACTGATCGTGATGGTCTTAATGATGGTGATGAAGTGATGCGCCATGGCAGCAATCCCTTGCAAGCCGATACCGATATGGACGGCGTGAGCGATGCTGATGAAATTCGTACATGTTCCAATCCGAAAAATCCTGATAGTGATGGTGACGGTATTATTGATTCTAAAGATGCTACACCATGTCAATGCAATGGAAAAAGCACAACACTACCGGCAACAAAACAACCTTGTCCTTGTGAAGAAAAACCACAAGTACCTGTCATACAAGAGGATAAAAAACAAAATTCTGCGCCTGATATGACGGAAAAAAAACCGGAAAAACGCCGTTTCGATATGGATATTCGCTTTAAAGTAAATAGTGATGAATTCGATTTTACGCAACCTCAGACAGCAAAGAATTTAGAAAATCTTAAAGAATATATTAATCAATCATGCGAGGATTTGCGTGTGGTGCTTGAAGGTCATGCCTCCGGCGAAGGAAGTGCCGCACATAATAAACGTTTATCGGAGCTGCGGGCACGTCGCATACAGCGTTGGCTTGAAGAAGAAGGCGTGCAAAAAAATCGTATTCTCGGCACTTCGGGCTATGGAGCTACCCGTCCCCGTGTGCAAGAACCCCCGCCACAAGAACAATGGCGTTATTCGCCCGAACAATTGGAAGAATATCGTAAACAAAATCGTCGCCTTACCGTCCGCGTCGAAAAAGATTGTGTGTGAAGAGAAAAAAAGGGTAGATGGAGTACTATGCTATGAGATATTTATTTCATAGTTCTCAGTATTTTTTATGATACACTATAATTATTCAAAAAAAGTTGAAAAAAATATATATTCTTCTTGTGAGTAATAGCGATATTTATCTGAGATATATGATTTTTGAGAAAAAGTCTGTGAGAAATGTAAGGAATAAAAAAAGTCCTTACTTACAAAAATAAGGACTCAGTATGCGCACCCGGAGGGACTCGAACCCCCAACCTTGTGAACCGGAATCAGACGCTCTATCCATTGAGCTACGGATGCATGATTCTTTGGGCTGCAAAAATAGCGAATATTTCCCGATTAGCGGTTGCTTGTCAGCAATTCACCGTCGCTAAGTTCAATAATACGGTCAGTTCTTTGAGCAAAGTCTTGGTCATGGGTGACAGCAATGATAGTTTGTCCATAGTCTGCCGTCAATTCGCGAAAAATGCCGAAGACTATGTCAGAATTGGTTTTATCCAAATTACCCGTCGGTTCATCGCCCATAATGATTGTCGGATTATTGATTAAAGCACGTGCTATGGCTACCCGTTGTTGCTGCCCGCCGGACAAAGTATTCGCGGTCTTCAATGCTTGGTCAGCGACGCCCAGTAATCGCAATTTTTCATAGGCATCATGTTCCACTTCCTTCTCGGATTTTTTACCGAGTTTTAATGCGGGTAACATCACATTTTTTAGGCAAGAAAATTCAGGTAATAAAAAATGGAACTGAAAAACAAAGCCAATATGCTCATTACGGAAATCCGATAATTGATTGAGAGTTTTTCCAGTTAATAGTGTATTGTTTATTTCGAGCGTACCTTCATAATCCGTATCCATGGTGGAAAGCACATATAATAATGTAGATTTTCCGGAACCTGATTTACCGATTAATGATAAAAATTCGCCTCTTTGTATGGTAAATGAAATATTATTCAATGCTTTGAACTTTACCGGAGTGGTAAAATATTTTACAATAGAAGAACATCGTAAGACAATATCATTCTCTTCTTTCATCATTTTCCTCGAATAATTTCTACGGGATCAATTTTTCCGGCTTTTCTTGAAGGTAAATATCCGGCAGCGGCTGTGGTCAATAATCCAAATACTAATCCTATGGCATAGTACAGCGGAGAAAAACTCATGGGTAAACTTGTCAGATTAATAACTCCTTTTGCTTCAAAGGGTATTTTCGATATACCATACGACATCAATAAGCCGAAAAGTAATCCGGCAGTTGCCCCACCCAAACCCAGCGATAATGCTTGTATCATAAAAATTGCTTTCACATCACCGCCGGAAAAACCTGTTGCTTTTAAAATGGCAATATCACGCATTTTTTCATAAATTGTCATATTGAGAATATTGTAAATTCCAAAACCCGCAACAATTAACAATGCCACAGACACAGAGTATGTGATGGTATTGCGCAAAGTAAAACTCACTAAAATAGAAGCATTGGCGGTTTCCCAATCTTCTGCTTTGTAACCAAATAAATTGCTGTATAATTGGGACTTATCCTTTGCTTTATATAAATCGCGTAATTTTATATTGATGTCGGTAATAAATGATTTATCTTTTTGCAGCAATCGTTGTGCAGTATGAAGTGTTGAGTATGAACGGCTATTATCAATAGCACCAATCCCCATTTGAACTATACCGACAATGCGCAATAAAACACGTGTACCGGTAACAGTGGTAACATTAATTTTATCACCAACATTTACTTGCATGGTTTCAGCCAAACCCGAACCGATAATAATACCATTATCTGTTGTTAAGACATCATAGAGATTACCTCCTATAAGTTTATCGCCGATGCCGAATAATTTATGCTCTTCCAAAATATCAACACCTGCGATAGTTCCACCAATTTCATGCTGTCCATATTGATAAAAAACCTGCGCCGTCAGTAGTGGCGATGCACCATACACATCGGGGTCTTTGCGTATATAGTCAAGCATTGTGAGAGCATTACGTAATTTTTTTTGTTCATTTTTCGGTCGTTCATGATGCACTTCAATAAGAGGAGTATTTCCCAATAAACGCTGCATTACCGAAGGTTCTCTTCGTTGAATATCACGATACATATGAATATGTGGCGTGGCACTTAACGTCAAATCTTCGAGTAAATCGTTAATACCGTTCATCATACCAATCATTGCAATAAAAACAGAAATACCAAAGGTAACACCAAGTGCGGCAATGAATGTTTGTTTTTTTCTTGACATCAAATGCACGAAAGCAATCTGGGAAGCTAAAGTATATTGCGTCATGGCTTTACAATAAGCGTTGATGAATGAATACCGGAGAGTACTTCCACATAGTCAAAATTCTGTGCGCCGATTTTTATATATTTTGTTACTTTTTCACCATTATTATCAATAATAACCGAATCTTTTCCTTTCAGATACGATCGAGGTATTGTTAATGCTTTCGGATTAGACCGAATAATAATATTGGCTTCTGCACTGAGAGCCACTATTCCTGTGGGGGGCGATGTGATAAATTCGGCATCCACCCGTATTGTTTGATTTTGTTTTTGGAGTATCGGATAAATTTTTGTGATGACAGCATCGAATATTTTTCCATTATAGGAATCTAATGAGACAGCGACTTTTTGTCCTATGGCAATTTTCCCGACATCATTTTCATCTACATATAATTGTGCATAAATATGGGAACGAGAACCGAGTAAAGCAATAGCATCATTTTTTCGTACCGATTCGCCGCGTTTTTTATACAGTTCATATATCATACCATCAATATCGCTGATAATTCTGACATTATATTTATCTTTTTGTGCTGTTATTTTTTGTACTTTGACAGCATCCATTTCATTGCGTAAGCGTTGTTGTGTTTGCTCAAAACGTTGTTTTGACATTTCATATTCTTTTTTTGATGTTGTGAATCTGAGTGACACTTTTTCATATTCGGCACTTGAGATTGCTTTTTCGGCAAACAGACGCGAATAACGGGCATAATTCACAGAATCATCAGTCATTTTGGTGCGTGCATTGCTCATGGCATTGCGCAGTTCTTGCAAAATGGGTGAAGCCGGAGAGGCATTGAGTAATGCTAAGGCATAGCTTTGTTCGCTGGCAGCCAGTTTAGCATTTTGTACATCATTATCCAAATCGCAAAGAACATCACCTTTGGTGATAGTATCGCCTTCATTTTTGTGGACAGCGGTAATAATCCCGTCTTGTTGAGCATAGACTTTATATTCATCGTATGGCGCAATATAGCCGGTAGCATAGACAGCTTCAACAACAGAACGTATTTCGGGATGGATTGTCGTGGAGTCCTTGCGGCATGAAACAAAAAGGAAACTGACACTTATAATGGCGAGTATATACTTCATAGAGATTCGTCGTGTAAAGTTAGATTGAACGGTAAAATTGCACTTTTTTTTAACAAATTCCAATGATATTCGCTGTATTTGGCAAAGAATAGCCGAATTTTTCTGCTAAGATTTCATTTCTTTGTCTATTTCGACCTATTTTTGTGGAGAACAGATTTACGATTACCTATGCGATATTTGATACTTTGTGTCATAGTGGTGTTGATGACAGCGGAAACTGCTTTATTCTCACAGGAAGTTTTCACGAACAAAGGCAATAGTGACACAACATTTCTTCATCGTTCACTTCATGATGGGCGGTTGGTGTTTCGACCTTTAACAGCGAATCCTTTTGAAGGACGTGTCGGCACTATGTATCAAGCCGATGACAACAAATTGCGTTTGGATATCGGCAATAGCATTGATTTATTCAGGCTTACGGATGATGTATGGATTGGTGCGGACTTCTATACTTATACACGATTGCGCAGTGAGGGCAATTTCAAATTTCCGGTGGAAACGTCCGATTATTTCTTTGGGATAAATGCTTCGACGCTTCCATTGCGGTTTGGTAAAATTCCGCATCCTTTCGCTTTTCGTTTACGGTTGGCACATATTTCTTCTCATCTTGTGGATGGTTTGGCAGACAATACGGGAAGGTTAAACCCACAGCCATTTGTATATAGTCGTGAATTTGCCGATTTTACCGCAGCATTATGTATGCGATGGTGGCGACCATATATCGGTATTAACTATGTATGGGCAACCCAGCCGCGTTCAGCCGAACGTTTTATTCCGTCAGCGGGTTTTGATTTTGAGCATCCCATTACGGCAAAAATGTACATCCATGGCGGCATAGATTGTAAAGCCGTTGGCGTGAATGGTGTCTATGAAGGGCAAATTTCGGGACAAACAGGATTTTTGTTTTACAATGATAATAGTACTGCTACGGCAATCAATGCATATTGGTTTAGCGGGCGGAGTATTCATGGTATGTTTTTTACACAAAGAGATGCATATTTGGCAATTGGATTTCAAGTAATATTTTAGAAATTTTGACAGATTTTTTCATACTATGGCAGATCAATCTCAATTTACATATACGCTTCAAGTTGCACCTTTGACCGGAGCTGTGATAACAACTCTTGCAAAGCATTATCCCGAAGCGGATATCCGTTGCCGTGAACATGATAAAATTATTATCATTCAAAATCGTGACTTGCCAGCCGATATTCTTGATAGTATTCGTTTGGATTTATTATTTTATGATCGTAATCCCACATTGCCATTAGAAAATTTATGTTCTAATCTCCATAATTATATTCCTAAGAATGAATCACAAAAGGAGATGTTATTATATGCAGAAAAGTTAATTACATTTAATGATGACAGCGTTGGCGCAGGTTTATATATTTATGGTGAAGCAGGCATAGGGAAAAGCCATATTTCAGTTGGAGTCAGTAAACAATTTATGAAACGCGGCTTGCAATCCAATTTTCAATTTGCCGACAGATTTACACTTAGCACAAGCACGAATTTACAACCCGGTCAGGTGTGGATTATTGATGATATGAATAGCGGTTATCATTTATCTTCTCGATTATTTAAGCAAGTGGTGCTCAATGCTCATGAGCGTGGCGGCAGAGTATTTGTGACAAGTAATAAAGATTATGATGAATTAATGACGGAAATGTTTGTCGGTGACAGTAAAGCTAATCGTATGCGCTATGAAGATCGTACCAAAGGTATGTTTAAAATATTGCATGTTGTCGGCAACAGCCATCGCCAAGCCAATGCATGGTATTTATCATAATAAGGAATCAGATGAATGATTGAATGTACGGTAACGGTAAAAAATAGAGCAGGATTGCACACAAGACCTGCCGCGATGTTAGTAAAATTATCAGCAAAATACAGCTCAGACATATATTTAGAACGTGACGGCATGAATATTAATGCTAAAAGTATTATCGGTGTTATGACGCTTGCCGCAGAACAAGGTGCAACACTGACATTACGAATCTCAGGCAATGATGAAATGGCTGCACAAAAAGAGATTATTGAATTTTTTCAGCAGGGATTCGGTGAATTGTAATATTGTTGAATCAGTGAATATTATGTACCTTCAAATTTCTTTGTACCCCTTTGTATAGACTGCATACTCTGTAAAATGTGAATGATTATCCGCAATATGAGATGATGATTCTGTTGCTTCGTATGTAATAGAAAAGTGAGAATATTATTTGTATATACTAATTTTTTTTGTTGTACTTTTGTTTTTGCTGTTAATAATAATATAATAGATACCTGCGGGAAGTTTCTCTGTATGTATGGCAATATCTCTCTCTACGGTTATTTTTGTGAATAAAGTACGCCCTTCGATATTGTACAGAGAAATAGTTTTTTCATTTTCTGCGTTAGTAAAGACCGTAACAATGGTCTGTGCGGGATTCGGATGAACGCTTATGTCATCGTCTTCATCTTCATGCGAGGAAATATTCGTAGCTGTTGGTAGCGAACATTGACAATCGGTTGTGTACACTTCGAATTCAGCTAAGCGATAAAATCCTGCATTATAATCCGTAAGATTTAGTGTTACATATCTTCCCGAAATATTCTTTAGGTTTTTGTACAAATCAATTTGTCCATTTTCGTCTGTAGCCGCAATGATAGTTGAGTCTTTATTCCCTTCGTCAGTTATACGTATGGAGTATTTTTTACCGAAGAAAATCCAATCCCAATAAAGCTTTATGGCGGAAATTTTTTGATTTTTTCCTAAGTCAAGGGTCACAGAAACAATTTTCTCGCCAAATTTGCTTGCCCAGAACGTAGAAACATCACCATCATTGAGTACTTTTTCCGGCTCGGTGATGGTAGAATCTGCCACTGATGAAACTGTCATTTTTCCTAAACGTGATTCAGCAATTCCGGCTTTGGCATAACTGCTATCTACCCATCGCGGCACATTTTCGGCGGTGACAACAGAACCGATAGATTCAAATTCTTTTTTAGTCATATAGTGCATGACAGGTAAATAGCATTGCATAAATCCATGACGCCAATTGAGTCCAATTTTTGTACTGTCATATTGAGGCGAAGCCCAATCACCGATGGCGAAGTTGAGATTATTTTCATGTGGAGCAAAAGGGAAATACCATTCAGGTGCTATGCAAGTCCATCGCATAAGTAATCCTAAATAACTTTGTGTTCCCCAATCCACCCATGTTACTCCGTTTTGCGGGAAAGCATTTTGAGGTCTGTCATTTGTTCGGGAATAGGCAAGAACATAATTTCTTGATGCATCAAGAAGCATTTCATCGTCAGCAATGCCATGCACGGTCGAAGAAGGGGCACTCGAAAACGGATCTTGATCAATACCGATAATACTCCAATATCGTACATCAGCCGATGTCATTAACGGTTCGCCATTGCGCGTTGATGGAAATGTCGGGAGTTTTCCTGTTAAAACCGCTACCATGCCGGGCGGGACAGTCACAGGTCTTCCTACATACGAGATGTAGTTATTGGTTGTCGCATGGGGTTCAATATTGCCGGGTGAAGGCTGATTATATCCTCTGCCCGTCCAGCCTAATTCTATTTTGCGAATTGATTCTTTGAGATGATACCAGCCATTGGATTGTGCAATGCCGTTTAAAATTCCATTGGTGATACCGAATGATTTTGACCATCCATGCTGAGGTCCGAAAATTGGATTGGGTTGGCTAATCTCCACTCGATTGGGTGTCGTTTTATCGGCTCGCATTTGTAATTGTGAAAAATCAGAACCGATACAATATCGCACTCCATTTGGTAATTCAAAATATACCTTGGGCATCGGTACACCACCCAGTACATCGGTATTATCATCGGGTGAGTAAATTCTTAGCCATAAACATCCTAAATTCCATTCGCCATTATGTTCCACGATAGGTGTTCCGACTAAGGTTTTTGAACCTAATGGACCTTGATACACTAATAATGCACCTTTCCTATTATTTGTTTTTTTGCGATATGGATAAATATGCGCTGAATCATTTAATGTGGTCGGATTGCCTGTAACAAGATCAAATTCCATTCTATAACTTCTTTTTTCGGCATTACGCAATGCGCCCACTCTGTATGGGTTCACATGCCCCGGCAGTGGCTCTATATCAACATCGACAATAGAAACTTCGGCAGTCCCAAATTGCCTTTGTGAATAATACTGCTCTCCATTGAGAGGAGGAGATATTTGCATAGAAAAAAAACGGGCATGGGGAAACTGACCTTCTACTATCATTTTACTGCCAAAAGGAGCTAATGCTGTCCCTAAGAAAAGGTAGGTAAATCTGGGATCGGGAATACCAATGAATAAAGAGTCTTTTTTGATGGGTTTAGCATAACGCACAGCCCATGTCTGTGTATCCGAGAGAGAATCCGGATGAGTAAGATAGAAATTCTTTGAGTCGGTAATTCCTTTCGGTATCAGTGAATCCGGTATTGCCGAAGGCACTAAGCCCTGTGACCATTGTATAATATATGCTTCTAATTTATCGGATATACGACGTGCTTCGCTGACTACTTCTTCCGGTGAACGATAAGGGTAATTATCAGGAGAGGGAAGTTGACCATAGATCTTTGGGCAATTAAAGCCAAGAGAAAAAAATAACAGCAAAGTGATTATTGTATAGATTCGTTTCATGTGTTTTTTCGGTTATATAGGAACGTCAGTGGCAAAAATAGAGTCAAATAAGTAAAGCCACGTTTGATATATATCAAAAAATCACTGAAAATCTATGACAATGAGTATAAAATGAGAGAAAGCCATTCCCATTCTCATTGCAGTAATGACAACACTCACTAAAGAAAAAAATATCTATAATCCTTCAATGCCTCTCGATGAGTTACTCGTATTATATGTATAGAAAAAAACTATGGTTTTACACAATGGTGAGTCTGTTATTATCCCATTGCAAATCATTGTAATAGGCGGTAATGTGATGCTTCAATCTTCCGTCAATAAGAGTATCTGTTGATGTAAAACAAGGAACATGAATTGTGACATCTGTGGCAAGATACTCCTTATTATCGAGGAGAATTCTCCATAGGAGATTTGTCGTTCCATGCTCTGTGTTGAATCGTATCTTTATTATGTTGTGGGGCATTGTGATTACTGAAATTTTTTCGTGTATGATATGAGACAGGTAGCAATATACCTATAGCAAGAGATATAATCATTTGATAAATATCAAAAAACTAGTATGTGTTCGAGCGTAAGCGACTGAGAGTTTCTAAAGTGATATTTAAGTAAGAAGCTATATACTTGAGAGGTACACTATTGAAAAGGGCAATATACTGTGTGCAAAATTCTTCATAACGTTCGCGAGCATTTTTCTTTAACATTCCATTATTGCGTTTAATCAGTTCTATGAGATAATACTGATTGATTAATCTTCCTAATCGTTCCCAAATATGGTCGGCTTGGTAGAGTTGTTCTAAAGCAATATTCGATATACTTAATGCCGTAATTGGGGTAATTGCTTGAATCACGAACGGTTGTGGCTCATTGATGGTAAACCCTGCAAAATCGGTAGCTAAACTGCCCGGCAAATTGAACCATGTTGTAATCTCATCATTGTTTTGGTCAAGTAGATAATGTCTTGCAATGCCATCGACAATAAAATAAAGTTTCGTGCAAGGAATTTCTTTTGTCACAAAAGCCTTACCTTTTTCAATATTTTCCTCATGAATATAGGAAAAAAAAACATTCCATTGTTGCTCAGTCGGCTGTACAAAGTATGATATAAAGTTTTTAAGAAAGAGTGTATGTTCGTTCAGCATACGATAATGATTCCTTATCAATTGACATATTAATGATGATTGCTGTGCTTTTCTTCTTTATCAATAGAATATATGGTGAACATTATATTGTATTGACCTGCTGTGAAGTCTGTTGTGTTTTTGATGGAATACTTACACCATTTGTCCAAATGTTAAGAGATTATTGTCCGGATCAAGAATCGAAAATTCTTTAGTACCCCACTGTTTTACCGCTAAGTGACCGGAAGGATGTATAGGAATACCCTTTTGAAGAAAATCATCGTAGAGAGTATCAATATCATCTGTACGTATATACACTTGTCCATCATTTTCCAAAGGATTTAATGTAGGATGTTCAAAAAAGTGGATTTGAATATTATCCTTAGCCACCATTAAATATGAATTATTCTCTCTGTAGCCATATTCCTGAAATGATAATACTTTTATATAGAAATCTTTTGTAACTTCTTTTCGACGCATCGGTAATTTAGGATGAATATCTGTAAGCATCGTTATTCCTTATATATACAATGAGTTTGTGTAAGTGTAAATCTCATATTCTTATAATCAATAAACATATGAATAGTAAAATTGATGCCATAGATGTCACATTATAGACCAAATTGTGAAAGATGATGGTCAAGATGTTTATAGAATAAGTTGTTCCATTCTTTGCCGGACATGATTCCAAAAGAGAAATTCTCTTTTCCATCAAAATATTCATAACCATGTTGTTGTGATTTTTTTATGTTTTCAATAAGTTTAATTTTTTCTTGTTCAAAGTTTTTTTGACCAACCATAACAAATTCGGGAGCTGTTCTACTGTTTTTTGAATATGGTTTCTCGTTTACAACAATGTTTTTTACAAAGGTTTTTAGAATAAAACGCATTAAAGGATTGGGTCGCTTGAACTTTTCTGTATGAAAGACAAAGTCATAGGTCACATTGCAATGTGCCAACATTTGATCGGCGCTCATTGTACCCCAAAGCGGTGTGTTATGCGGTTGCAAGGAGTTAATGCGAGTAATGATTTCCTCGGTCACTTCTTGACTAAAAATGTTTTTTACCATTGTCATCTTTTATTTATTGTGATATAAAAATATATTCTGTTTGAATATTGTCGTGAAAATATATTTGATCTAAGATATTCTGATTGAACATTTACGATTGAGAGAAAGTCGTAGGTTGTATGTCTTTGTTCTCATTGTTATTTAGTTGTTTTTCCACCCATTGCAGTAAAAACACTGTCAACGGGTTCCCATAATTCTATCTTATTGCCTTCGGCATCCATTATATGAACAAATTTCCCATAGTCATATTCCTCGATTTCATTAAGAATAGTAACACCATTTTCTTTTAACTTCTGTACTAAGGATTCAATATGTTGAACCCTGTAATTAATCATAAATTCTTTTTTTGAAGGTGCAAAGTATGTAGTGTCTCGGTTAAAAGGACTCCATTGTGCATAATTGATTTCATCGGGCTTATGAGCATTGCGGTACTCAAAGGTCGAACCCCACTGATTCACTTCAAGTCCCAGATTATGTGCATACCATTCCTTTAAGGTTTCCGGATTTTCGGCAAAAAAGAAAATACCGCCAATACCTGTTACTTTGGGTATTGCTTCATTCGACGTGTTATTAAGTTCTTCACTCATAGTTCATTTGTCATTGTGATCAAATAATGGAAGCATATACTTGTGATTTTCATCCCTCATGTTTTTTTAACAAACAAGAGAATCAACAATCCGTAGGGCGAACTTACTACTTTTTTTTCATATCGCAAACATTACAATACACTATTCTATGCCTACAATGAAACTTGATGCTACAATGGCATCTGAAATGTTAAATTTTGTTGAAACATCTCGGTGTTTTGATACAATCGTACAAAAAAAGTGTTATTGCATGTATAAACGAAAGGAAAAATATGAAAACTGTATATGCACTGATTTGGAAATCATTCGAGAGTGATGAAACTTTTGACCAAGAGACATTTCAATCGCGTATTCCGCAACTTATGGAGTGGTTACAATCGCTCCGGCGTGATGGTCATCTTGTTGCCTGCGGTGGCGGTGGTTTTGAAAATCACAGCGGCGGACTTACCCTTATCACTGCCGATTCACCGGAACATGCCATGGAGTTAAGCAGTGGTAGCCCTATGAATGAAATTGGACATACCGAGTTATTGGTATGGGATGTTTTCTTTGCGGATTTGCAGTATTCAGAACATAGTTCGCGCTTACAATAATAGGGTAGTATTATGAAGTATGAACATTATATCATCACCGACAGCGATCACATTCGTTATATTGTCTTGCCCTTAGATGAGTATCGCCGCCTCTGCGGTCTATTGCATCTTGAAAATTCTTCTGATACAGATACTCCTGATATTCAACAAAAACCGGACACTGATACGCTTCCTTTCACACCCATCACCATACTGTAAACCTACTGTATCGCAGAGACAAATGTTAAATTTTATTTGACAATTTGGAAAATATTTGACAATGTGTTAAATTTGTAATAGTTCTTGTGAACATAAGTTGCTTTAATGCTTCCGTAAAGTATTTGGAATGGTGAGGACGTATTGCTGCGCTAATGACGAGGTGAGTGAACTCTTCATAACATTACCAAATTGAAAAATTCGGTTGATTATTTTTGTAACATAGTGCCGTGAAATCCGGTACACACTTTTTTTATTCATTTTCATTGTAAGGAGTTATGTATGTCTCGTCCGGTTCATTTCGAAATTTTTGCAGATGACACACAGCGTGCCGCAAATTTTTTCAGTTCTGTTTTTGGTTGGCAAATCAATAGTTGGGGTGAAGGCGATGCTTATCTTATGTGCAGTACTTCGGCATCCGAAGGCGATATGGGAATTGACGGAGCCATTGCAAAGCGCGATACAAATTATCCGCAAGCGGTAATCAATGCCATTGATGTTGCTTCTGTTGATGAGTATTGTGAGAAAATAATTGCCGCGGGTGGTACAATAACCGTTCCGAAAATGGCTGTTCCTACCATGGGGTGGGTAGCATATTTTACCGATACAGAAGGTAATACACACGGTTTGTGGCAAACAGATCCCAATGCTGCATAAGTGAACTTGGAGTTAAGTCCGGAACTCTCCGTTTCGGACTTTTTTTTCTTACAATTATGATAAAAAGAATAGCATGCGTATTGAAATTCGATATGCCCTCATTATGGGTTTCATAGCTTTTTTATGGACTTTGGCTGAATATATTATTGGATTGCATACAGTCTATATTGATTTGCATCCGTATCTGACCAATATAATTCTTCCGGTACCAATATATTTTACGTATAAGACCATACATGAGAAGAAAAAAGAACAAGGCGGCATTATTTCCTATAAAACTGCATTTTTTTCCGGTTTTATGATGGCACTTATAGGCGCACCTCTTGCTCTTATAGGGCATATTATCTATGTTAAGCTTATCAATCCGATGTTTTATTTAGATATGATTGCACATGGTATGTCAAATATTGCTAATCATGCTGATAAACTAAGTGCTGAAAAAGAATTATCAGACTATTTTAGTCTGTTCTCTTATTCGGTACAAATAGTTGTCGGTGTTATTCTTGGTGGTGGTTTTTTATCGGCAATTATTGCATTGTTTATGCGAACAAAAAATTTACTCACAGTTTCTTGATTAATGTCATGATGATAAAAGGAATAGCAATTGGATCTATATATGTGGATAATTATGAAAAAGCATTACATTTTTATCGTGATATTATAGGAATGGGAAATTTTTCTCCCATGAATGACCACTCATGTTATTTGTCATTAAATGATGCTCAAGGTATATATCTGATAGGAGGTTGTACTTTTTTAGACAGACAATTGAGGCATACCGGATGTACTCTTGCACTGGAAGTGAGTTCTGTTCAAGCTATGTTTATGCATTTAAAAGAACATCAGTGTGAGATTATCCATGATGAACCGATTGCAATGAATGAGGTGGATTATTGGTTTCAAGCGAAAGATACAAGCGGTAATATTATTGAATTTATAGGAAAGCAATAGTAGAGCATTTCTTGAAAATGAAGCATAGCACGAACAGATTTTGAACAAAATGTAGAAGCGGGAGCATCAGAAAAAGAACATTTCGGGGGAAATTCAGTCTGCGGGTGCTCCTTTGCTTTTAAGGTGAAAAATCTGTATATTTGTATATGTGTATTGAAATTATACAGATTTAATTGATAATATGTTTTTTTATTACTATGGAGATTACTATTGTGAGTAAAAACTTTCTTCTTGTTCTTTTGGTCGTGACGCAATCTTGTGCAGTTAAAGATTATTACCAAGTTCACAGAGTAAAAGTAGAAAATGGAATTAAGATTGATAATCAATTACTTTTTGAAGATAAGAATTGTAAAATTACCTATGATTTGTGGGGAGAAAATGGTAATGTAGGTTTTTTCATCTATAATAAGACTTCTGATGATATAGTCGTGGATCTTTCCAGAACATTTTTTATCAAAAATGGCATAGCATATCCATACTATACAATGAGAAAATTTTCAACAGAGTTATCCGGTACTTTAGGAGAATCAAAAGCTAATCTGGAAAATGTAAATTCAAAAGTAAATTTTGAAACACAATCTCACAGTTATATAGAATCCTATGATGAACCTCGTGATATTGTTGTTCCACCTCAGACACAGGTTAATATATCGAGGTATGAAATAGTCACAGATTTGTTTCGGAACTGTTCATTTTCACCTTCCGATAAAACAATGATAACGATAAATTTTTTACGTAATGATAGTCCTTTCGTTTTCTATAATAGAATTGCATATTCCACAAAAAGTAAAGATTCGGTTATTTTTGAAAATAAATTTTATGTAGAAGCTGTTTCTAATGTTCATAAATCAGATATGTATCAAACAGTTGATACAAACAAATGTGGTAAGAAGTATCGAGAGAGTATAAAGGTTTTACGAAATTTTGGACCGGATCATTTTTATATTCCTTATACTATTAAAAAATAGCGCTTTCTTCTTGCGAAAATATACTTGTAAAAATAGTGAAGAACATTTCGGGGGAAATTCAGTCTGCGGGTGCTCCTTTGCTTTTAAGGAAAGTGTTTATAAGAATAGATATTCGTTAAGTAAAAATTCCTGATAAGATAGAAAGGATACGATATTGTCAATAATTACCTTTACACACCAAGCACAGTGAAATACAAAGGCATTATCTTACGATGTGTGAGCCGTATCATATTTTTATACCATATACTTCGATAGTTCCTCATAGATATTATCATCTTTACCGATACCGCACTTTTTGCGTAAACTTAAACGATGTGATTCTACTGTTCTTTTTGATAAAAACAATGCTGCTGCTATATTCGATGAAGTAAGTTTCATAGATAAAAGTGCTGCAATTTTTAATTCCATTATTGTTAAATCAGGAAATTTTTCATGAAGATTGTACATAAAATCCTTATGGATTTCATTGAGTTGATTATGTAATTGCTGATTACTTTCAAGGGGTGTTATATTGCGCTCCACACGATCTAAAAGTTGCTTGATATGTTCTGTTCCTTCACGAATAGTATGGGGTGCGATTTTTTTTATATCGGATTGAATATGCTGTAATAAAGAATTTTTTCTTACAAGTTCTTCGATAGTATTTTTTAATTCACGGGACTGCTGTTCGATGGAGAGTTTCTGAAAATTGATAGTTTCTTCGAGTATTTTTTTGCCTGCTTCATTTTTGATATTTTCTATTTCTTTTTCTTTCTCCATTTCGATTACTTTACGTTCCCAACCGAATCTGTCAACTTGTTTCTTTACTTCCTCATTTTGAACTTCAATATAGAGTTGATGGTATTTTTCAATATGCTCTGCATATTCTTCCCAGCGATGCTCTTGCTTATAAAGAGTGGCGAGAAACTCATGTGTCTGGTAGAGATATAGTTTTGTGTCCAGATGAGTATAAGAATCAATGACCTCTAAAAGAATTTTTTCAGCTTTTTCACAATTATATCCCATATAATTAGGAGATGCATAAACAAGCCCAATAGTTCTATATGCGCCTGTTGCTTCTTCTTGTCTGCCATTTTTTTGCAAAATCGGCAATGACTCATGAGAATATTGAAGTGCCTGTTCATACTTTCCAAAAAGATAGTATCCATGACCAATATTAGAAGCAAACAGAGCCGATTCTACTTCTTGATGCAAATCTTTATAGAGTTGATATGCTTCTTTCAAGTATTCAAGTGATTGTACATGGCTACCCATTTGGCTATATGTTATGCCAAGATTACCGATAAACATAGCCATGCCATTTATCAAGCCAAGTTCTTGATGCATGGTTACGGATTTTTTTAAATATTCTATTGAGCGTTCATAATCATGTAAATCACGGTAGTTAACACCAATATTACCAAGGCATTGAGCCAAATGATGATTCATATTCAATTCTTCAAAAATAGTAATCGCTTTTTGAAAGGAAAGAAAAGAATTTTCATAATCTGAAATCCCCTTATATGCTACTCCAAGATTACTTAGTACTGTAGCCAAATCAGATTTGACATTATACTCATTATAAATAAGAATTGCTTCTAAATACAAACTAATTGCCTGATGATAATCAGCTTGTACATGATAGATCATTGCAATATTGTTTTTAATTTTCCCGATTCGTATTTTATCATTGTTTTTTTCAAATTCTAACAGTACTTTTTCAAAATATTCAAGTGCTACCGAATAATTCGAGTAGTTGTAATATATGCGTGCCATATCATGTAAACAAAGAGCACCATTATAATCTTGGTCGAGAGATTTAAAAATAGAGAGCGATTCTTCAAGATATTGCAAAGCTATTTCAAATTCACTGTTTTCTAATTTAATTATCCCGATTAGGCGTAGAATATGTGCTTGATCTTCGTGGCTCAGGTATTGTTCATATAAATCAAGAACTTGTTTCGCAATGAGATATGCTTGTTGGTATATTCCACGTTTAATATAGGACTCGCAGAGAATTCTATATGCCATTACAAGTGATTGTATATTATCATTATGCAATGTGAGATTCTCAATACACTGCCGGCTAAGTTGTTCAGCTTCTGAAAACTTAGATTCATTCATTGATTCTTTTGCGTGAATCAGCAGTTCTTCAATTTCTTTTATAGTCATACACAATGAGAGCAAAAGTGAGCAAAACGGACAAAGAGATTGATTTCGGATTCAAACATAAGAAAAAAAGTTTGAAAATTCAGTATAGTTCAGTACCCCCCATACCTAAAAAGTTGTTGTAGGTTTGTAATGTTGAAAAAACATCTCTTAATTTCTCATGTTTTATTGAAAGGGTTACGTTATGGATTACTTTGTGTCCACTAATCATTACAAGGACATATCCAACCAAGGATATGCTTGTTGCTTCATCAAATATATGATGATTCTCACATTATTTTCACTTGGAGCATTGCCGCTGTATGCACAAAATCCGAGTGCAGAGATTTTTGTTGATCCGTCGAATAGGGATTATCCGCTTCGGCTAACAATTGCTACCAATGCACGGAAAGATATTGCCTCAATGACAGTACGGGCAACCGACCCAACGAATATCGTTGCATTCGATGCGGATACAAACAAATATTTCTTATATCCACTTGGAGAAAATGGAATGGGAATCAGGACTGTACCTGATACTAACTTCATGCCAACAGGGGGTGATATTACTATTGCTCGATTTTTAACAGACAGCACTACTCGTCAACAAACTTTTACCGTTGATTTTCTCAATCGTAATGGTGAGAGTGTTGCTTCGCAAACTATTAATGTTGGAATTTCGGCTTCGGTAACGTTAGCTCCGCCTTGCAATAGGCAGGTGTTGGATTTAAGAACTGGTAGCGGACAAACTCATATTATTAACTCTCTAGGACTATGGGAATGGAGAGTTAATGACGGTAATAGTCAAGGGTTTGGATCTCCACCAAATACTATCTATAACTATCCTGCTAGAACCTTAGATCCATTTTCTTGGTATGGTCCAGCTTTGTCAAATTCTTCTTGGATAGGTCGACATGGAAATGATAACTATGGGACAGTAGCAAGCGGTGACTATACATTCTGGCGAGCAATTTGTGTTTCAACAGAATCACCTGCATTTTGTCAATTATATATTTCCGTTGATGACAAAGTTGATGTTTATTTTTGTCGTTCTGATGTCGGCGGTGGTGGAGTATACTACAGAGGTACAGTTATAGGATCAAGCAGTAATCCAATTACTTTAGTTCAATTTAACGAGGTAGTAACACCGGGTGTAAATTATTTTAAATTTGTTGTTAATAACACTACAAATTATCCTTCAGGTCCAATGGGATTGAGGTTAGCCGCCGGCTCCAAAATTACTCTTACTGGGACTTCGTCATCATCTCTCGGTTTGGCAGGAGATGCTTGTTGCAGACCAACAAGCGTTATTAAAGGTATTAAGTATTGGGATAAAAACTGTGACGGTTTAGTTACCAACGGAGACTCAGGTTTACCTGGGTGGACAATTACAGTTACTCCAACTACAGGTGGTCCGGCGGTTATGACAGCTGTAACTGATGCTGGTGGTGCTTATTCAATACCTGTTTACCCGGGGACTTACACGGTGAGTGAAAGTCTAACAGGACATCCGGGTTGGTCTCCAAGTACTTCAGCAGGACCGTACACAGTCACAGTAGGAATGAATCAAACTGTCAATCGTGATTTCCTCAATTGCAAGAAGCCAACCTGCGAAGAACTCTTCACAGTAGGGCAATCTGATTCAGTATGCTGTACAGGTCGATTTAGTTTGAGTAATGCCGGAAATACTGTCGTTACAAGTTTGAGTTTTGTAGCAACGGGTGGAGTTGTAACAGGCGTTAATACCGGATGTGCTGCTACAACATCTCCAAATCTAACAGCCGGACTTTCAAGCGGTACATTCACATTCAATCCGGGATGTGCGAATATGGCTGTACAGTTTGATGCAAAGTCAACCACAGCCACAGGTAAAATTTGTGTTAAATGGACAGCAACATTCAAACAAGGCACGCAAACATTTACGTGTACAAAAGAAGTTTGTTTGAACTGTATCCGAATGCCGAAAGATTGCAAAGTGCCACTTCAAGTAACACCTGATGCGTTCCCACCAATCAATACCGAATCACGGACATTTACGATAAGTAATGTAAAACTCCCTGCTTCACAAATATCATCGGTTGATATTCTCTTTGTTAATGAGCCAACGCCCCAACATAGTGGAGGCGGACTTATTGTTGATAATATTTCAAGAAATTGGACATTTGGCAATTCTAATCAGTACAATCGTGTTCGTATGAATTGTACTGGTACGGCTAACCCACATGGAGCGGCGGCTAATAATTGGGTAAAATTCAATCTTGGTGTTGATAATACCATTAACTACAGTGGAGTCATTCTCGTAAAAATCGGATATTGCGACGGCGATACCTGCTTTGCTGAATATCAATGGAAAGCTAAAAACATTAAAAATCTTCCTAATTCGATTGAAACAGCGATTGCAATCAAGAATCCGCGACTACTTCGCTTTAAGGTAATATCTCCTGACAGTACTCGTAGCATCGGTATTAAGGTTGGGGATTCGTTGGCAACAATACAAGCAGTTACTGCACCATGCTCCAGTTTGGAAAATGACTGCCCTGATATTCCTAAGCAATTCCGTGCCGCCACTAAAGGCAATACTGCTCATCTTACATTTGGTAATGGCGAATGTAAACCTGACCCTACTTGTTATTGCTGTCCACCGGAGGACTTTACTTTGACCGTAGTGTATACTCCGGGAACTGATAAAGTTGATCCTAAAGTTCCAGTTCGACTATCATTTTTTGATAAAAATGCTGTTGAGATAGGTCAGGCGGAACGTGAATTAACCAGTACTCCAACGAGTGTTGTTAATAATGATGACGGTAATTCTTCGAGCAATGAAATTCGCATTAAAAGCATCTCGCCGAATCCATCAAAAGACAATTCAGTATTACGATTTGTTCTTAATGAATCTTCAAGTTCGGTGAACATCACACTTGTTGATTTACAGGGGCGTGTATTAAGTACACTTGTCAATAATCAGCGCATGGATGCCGGAGAGCATACAATACCGTTCAATACATTATCACTGACAAATGGGGTTTATCTCTTGAGAATTACAGCAGAAGGAATTGTTGTAACCTCGAAGTTCACCATTGTACGTTAGTAGATTATTGTCGAACAGTCATTAATAAGCTTACCGCCCTACAGAAATGCAGGGCGGTATTTTTTGAAATTGATTGCAAAAAAAAAATCATACACTCTCCACGACAAGTATCAACAGCATTTTGCCGGTGAGAGGTAGAGTCATTGAAGTACTGTCGGAAGCCGCTTTACAGTCCAAGTAAAGTGGCTTTTTTTATTCTATGAATTATTCGAAAAAAATGCCGGAAAAATATCAAGTATATATTCGATGATACAATGCAATAAAAATAAATGTCAATTAAAAAAAAACAATAACAAATATCCTTATTATTTTTAACTCACAAAATCTTGCGTTAATTCTTTTTGATGGCGTAATGAGTAAACATGGAATTTATCAGGTGGGCAATGCTCACTTTGTTGTAAACGGATACGGACAAAATGTTTAATCATTAAACGCGAGAGTCGTGACACAGAACCTTCAAGTAAATATTCCGCCACAGTGGGGTGAACAATAATTTGTACACCAAATTCGCGGGAGGCGGCGCGGAAATTACGCAGCCAGCGTTCGATTGAGGCAACAATAAGCGATGGCGATTGCACACGTCCCACACCATTACATGTCGGGCAGGCATCACTTAATCGTTCCGTAATATTTTGCCGTATGCGCTGGCGAGTTATTTGCATAAGCCCTAATTGGGTAATGGGATAGCACACAGTTTTTGCGCGATCTTTACTTAATTCCCGTCGCATTTCATTCCACACTCTTTTTCTGTTTTCTTCAAGTTGCATATCAATAAAATCCACAACAATAATACCACCCACATCACGTAAGCGTAATTGTTGTGCAATGACACGCACTGCATCAAGATTGGTGCGGGTAACAACTTTTTCTTGCTCTTGTTCACTTGTCGAACGACCGCTATTGACATCCACCACAAATAATGCTTCTGTCTGATCTAAAACAATAGAGCCGCCACCGGGTACAAGCACTTTACGAGCATAAGTACTTGCTATGGTTTTTTCGATATTAAAATATTCAAATATCGCTTTTTTACCTTCATACAAAAATACTTTATCGCTTAATTCGGGCGAAGACCATTGTAAGTATGTGACAATCTCATTGAACAACTTTTTGGAGTCCACGACCACACGTACCACATCGCTGGTGAAAAGGTCACGTATGACACTGCCTGTAATATTTTTATCACGAAATAATAATGCCGGCGGTTTACTTGCTTTTTTGACATTACTTTCGATTTCATTCCATTGTTCGAGCAAATAATCCCAATCGCGCCGCAAATCTTCTTCGCTTTTTCCATCGGATGCCGTTCGTATAATGCATCCCGCTCCCGGCGGTAAGATGGATTTGGCTAAAGCACGAAGCCGTTTGCGTTCTTTGATTGAACTGATTTTACGGGAAACACCGATAAGATTGTCGAAGGGAAGTAATACCACATAGCGTCCGGGTAATGCCACTTTGGTTGCCACACGCACGCCTTTGGTGGAATATGCTTCTCGCACCACCTGCACAATAACAGTTTGCTGAGGTTGCAAATTGATGGAAATTGTGCCCGACCGTTTTGTCGCAAATGTAGGTAAAGTTTTTCCATGGGTATCATCAGGTTTTCTTAGACGCAGCGCAATAGCCGCCGCTTCGCTCACGGGTTCATCGCTTTGGGAAGCCACGGTGTCATCATCGTCATCTTCGTCGGTAACGAAGGACTCTTCGAGTGTGGAATCCACATCGGAAAAATGTAAGAAGGCATCTTGTTTAAGCCCAATATCCACGAAAGCAGCATTCATCCCTTGAGCAATTTTTTGTACTTTGCCCATGAATACACTGCCGACCATACGCTCTTGGTCAGGGGTTTCGATGAATAATTCGGCTAATTCGCCATTTTCGGTGATAGCAATACGCGCCTCATTGAGGGACGTACTGATAAAAATCTCTTTTTTCATGCGGTCTAATAATTCAACACGCCGTTGAAAACAAAAAAAAACGGTCAAGCTGACCGTATCGCACTTTAAGCAAACTGACCGTTGCTTCCTTCCGGACCTGGCGGGGTTGGGTTTGTCAAAGCCGCACGGAACTTGACCGAACGCAAAAATAGGAAAATTGGCTGAATTAGAATGCTTTTTTTATGATTGCGAGACACCCTTAGAGCGGTACTTTCGGCGATGAACAGCTATATCTGCCGCAATAACAAGTGCTTCCGCCATTGAAGAACTATCGGCTTTTTTTTGCCCTGCAATGCCATAAGCAGTGCCATGATCGGGCGATGTTCGCACTATGGGCAGCCCCGCCGTCATATTCACTCCGCCACCTGTGGCAAGCATTTTTAATGGTATTAAACCCTGGTCGTGGTACATGGCAAGAATGCCATCAAAGTAACCATAGCTGCCATGAGCAAAAAAACCATCCGCAGGAAAACAGCCCTCAATGTGATGTCCTGTCCTGTGGGAAAATTGTCGGAGTGCCGGCTCAATAATCGTTGCTTCTTCTGTGCCTATAGTCCCGCCTTCACCGGCATGAGGATTTAACCCAAGAACGGCTATGCGTGGTTTTTCTATGCCAAAATCTTCGATTAAACTCCGAGTAAACAGGTGCAGCGTATGGTCAATATGTGATGCGCTGATATGACCGGAAACCATACTCAAAGGGATGTGAATTGTCGTAAGTGCAACACGTACTGTCCTTGTGCAGAGTATCATCATGTATGAATTGCCGCTCTTGCATATATCTGCATAAAATTCCGTTTGTCCGGGATAATGCCAGCCCTGTTCTTGTAATATCTTTTTCGCTATCGGTAAAGTCACTATAGCGTCAAGAAGACCTTGTTTCGCATCATGTCCGGTTTGCTCCAAAGAAGCTATGGCGGCTTGTGCATGTATAGCATTTGGATTACCAAAATCTATGGGAGCATAGTCTCCGGTGGGAACCATAGTTAATGATGAAGGCAAAGACCATTGGTTTTTGCCGAATAATCTGTCATAGTATTCACTGACGGTGTCGGGATGAGCATAAAGTCGTATATCAAGAGTATTCAACGGTAAAGAATGTAAAGCACCATAGAGCACTTCAAGCCCAATCCCTGCTGCGTCGCCGACGGTAATGCCAAGTCGTAGCGGCATATTATCGGACATAGCGTTTTTGTATGATTGTTCGTAATTCCTTTGCTACTGCACCGCTATCCTTAATATTATGGCGCACATAAAAACGGTCAATAGCAGCGGCGGCTTCTTTCCATGAATATGTTTTGTCTATGTCTTTGACAAATGTGTCGAATAATTCTGGATCTTTGTGGAATACCTTTTTGATAAATGTATCACGTTTTGCCGGATCTATTTTTGAGGACAGCGATGGTATATAACCACGTGCATTCTGTTCTTGTAAAGAATACACCTCAGCATGTGTGTGTGATTCAGTGTGAGCGGTGCTATCGCTTGTATGTTCCGGTTCAACTGTCCGCTCATCACTATTGACGGCTTCTTCATCTTCAGGAAGAATGGAAGCAGTTTCTGTTGCTTCGGCGGCATCACTATCAAGCGCATCTGTCGAGGTTTGTTGCTCTGCATTCTCAACTGTTTCCGCTATGATGTCATTGACAGCGATGTCCACGATTTCTATATCGGGTTGTTCATTTTGAGTTGTTTCGGTACTTTGTTCGGTATCAAGATTGAGCGAATCGGGTACGTGTAATTCTTCCACCGTTCTATCATGTGTGTCTTCGGCTGAGTTATCGAATACAAGTTCTTCGATTGAAGGCATTTGAACAAATTCTTCTTCATGTTCCTGAAGTAACTGTATTTCTTCATCCATGACTTGTTCTATGGTTTCTTCCGAGTCATCGGTGGGAGATTCATCATCGTGATTATGAAGAACATCAGAATTCAATGGTTGCGTTTTTTCCCGCATTGTACCTATGTTGTCTTGCACAAAGGAATCATCGCGCATAAACTCAGCCATGTATAATGCGGCGGATTCTTCTTTATCAACGCTCACATAATCACGGGTTTGGGAATAGGAATGAATAAGTCCGAGGAATCCCGAGTTTGCTTCATCAAATTCGGGCGATAATATTGAGTCGTCCTCCGGTTCTTGCTCTTCGTCCATCCGGATTGGTTCACTATCTTCCGCTATGGGTTGTATATCACCGTCATCTAATGAGCTTAAAATTGTCGTGACAACATTGAGGAACTCTAGTCGGCTTATATTATCGGTATGGTCTTCATAATACATTCTTTCCAATTCTTTGGCAATAAGATCCACACCTTTGTCATCCAAGAAGATGATGAGCGCTTCAATAGGTAAGGCATAGTCCTCACCGGCTTGTCCCGGGGGTGCAAAAAAATCATATAACGGTTCAAGCAAATCAGTGAATTGATGTGGGGTAAGCTCCAATATCATGGCATTGTCAATTTCCATAATCAGATTCTCAAAATCCACAACGGACAATAATTCGGGCGATGAATGATCGGAGTATGTTTTCTCTGCCCATTCACGAAAACCATTAGTAAGATATTGATAATCATAGAAATAGTTAAGGCGTAACCATACTTCTTGAATAGTTTTCGTCGGTTCACCCCTAAAAACGAACCATCGCAATGTAGTGCGTGGACGACAAAGGAAGTTAAGGCGCGCTTTTACGGCAGTGTCCAATAAACCAAGAAATTCTTCGGCACTGAAACGCACAGTTTCGCGCAGCACTTTGTCCGTTTCTTGCAACAATGACACAATGCCCGTATCCGTATAATCAAAACGGCGATCCGCCGCCCTTTCCTGATTCAATTCATAAATCCACCAATCGGCATGAGCGGCAAAAAAGGTCTTGTAAAACATGGGGATACCTTCAATTGCACATAATCGTTGCAATGTAGTATCTTCGCCGCGTTGTATCATCGTATCAGCGCAGCGTTTTTTTTCGCGTTCTATCTCTAATTCAAACATAAGCTCTCTACACAATGGGGAGTGAGAAACCGCCGGACATTCTCTCCAAACGGCTCTGCAAAAATACTGAATATCCATAGAGTCATTTTGTTTTGTGTCGGAAAAGATATATTTCCTTTCATAAATATTCCCCTTCATACCCAACATCGGCTGCTGCTGACATGGCAGTTCTATGGCTTCTGACTCTGTCATTATGCTTCTGATTGATGCGCTTATGTTCTTGGCATTATGAAAAATATTCAAAAACCTTAATCGTACACTGCCGAACACACGGTGTAGCAGCAGAGTAAAATCTGCGTGGTCGGGCGCTATTGCCCATATAATGTTCCAATACTTCCATGAAAACTTTACTTACTCTCATTTGTCTCGGACTTTTTTCTTTTACCCACACGACTGCACATATTACGAAGGGCGCACCCATGAAAAAAAAGAAACTACTCTATGTCTATGATGCTTTATGCGGTTGGTGCTTCGGGTTTAGTCCGACAATCCAAAAAATACAACAAGAATACAAAGATGTTCTCGATATTGAAGTCATAAGCGGTGGGCTTAAAGTAGGGGAGTCCGCCGGTCAGCTTAATGTGATTGCACCATATATTAAAACTGCCTATAAAACAGTAGAAAAAACATGTGGGGTGACATTTGGTGAGCCATTTGTCAATGGTACATTGCAAAAAGGAACAATGATACTCAATTCTGTTCCACCGGCAATTGCATTATCCATTGTCAAAGAACGCTATCCCGACAAAGCTCTGGAATTTGCTGCCTTGCTCCACACAATGATCTATATTGATGGCTTTGAACCCGAGGATTATGATAAATATGCCATATATGCCGCAAAAATAGGATATGATAAAGAAGAGTTTTTACAAAAAATGTCTAATCCCATATATAAAGAAAAAGCATTTGCAGATTTTTCTCGTGCAATGGAATTGGGAGCAATGAGTTTCCCGACAGTATTAATAGAAAACAATGGAAAATATGAAATACTTTTTAATGGCTATATGCCTTATAATAAAGTAAAAACAGTACTGAAAACTGCATTGAAATAGTGCAATACTTCAAAGAATACAATAGATATAATGTGCCAAACACCAACCTTTATCAAATATATTTTATTTGCAACAATAAAGAAATGAATACACAGATTTTCTGTGTGAATGTATAATTTTTGCGGGGTTGTGCTCTGTAATACAAAAAATACAATTTTCCTCAAAAAAAAGCTCCGACATTTAATTATGTCGGAGCTTTTACCATAAATCTAAAAAAGCATGTCTATTATGGAGTTACCGGACACACTTTCATGATATAGCCCACATATACATACGCAGGAACATTGCTCTCGCTCGTTGTACCAACACCGCTTGCTGTGTCCGTCGAACCTGAAACATTGACAGCCACACTTGTAGTCACCAGCCCACCGATAAATGAGTGATCATGTCCGGGGTCATTAACATTGATAGTCACATTTGAACTATAATTGTTTGTAGTACCATCGGTAGTAATATCAATACCACTGTCAATACTTCCCGAAGCTGTTATACTCGTTGTATTGGTTCCTATAGAACCGGATACAGTGCCGTCATCTATGGTGCCGGAAGCCGTGACACTGCTTAATGTGTGGTCATGGTCATTGACTGTGTGCGAGTGATCATCACTGCCGCCTGTAGTACCTACCGATGCTGCATTTGTGGTACCGCGTGGAAAACGATCGTTTAAGTCGGGAGTGCCACCGGTTCCATCGCATAAAGCCCAACCTGTAGGAACATTGTCGATGTCACCTGTCCACATAATAATGCTGCCGCAGGGGATTGCATCGCGCCAGCTTAATTGACCTGCACCATTTGTGGTTAATGTTTGACCGTCAGCACCATCACCGGGCGGTAAAGTATAAGTCACATTCGTTGTTTGTGCTGCTGCGCGGAATGCCGTATAATTCGACCCGCTACCGCTTGCTTCATAGATGCGTAATGTGTGTGCCGTATTATCATTATTGACAATCCATAAGTCCACATTGGCAAATGCGGCAGTATTACTTGCTGTCACCACCATGTCATTTGCGCCGGTAGTATTATTGCCCAAAAAGCCAACATTACCCGAACCATTTAATGTCAAACCACGACCACCGAGAATGGTTGAATTATTGCCATACACTTCATTGTTGCTGCCACCGACAACTGCCGAATTATTACTGCCAGCTTCATTACCGCCGACTCTATTCGCATTACCACCAAGGATACCTGCATTTTCAGCATCAAAGCCGATGAAATTGCCATTACCACCTGCAATAACCGAAGCCGGACCATCATTTCTATTGCTGTTACCGCCGCCCACGACGCTAAATTCACCGCGTGCATCATTGGCATTACCGCCACTAATGACCGAATTATCACCACTTGCTACTTGTGCTTGGGTGGTGCGTTGCATTTGCCAATCAACGGCATATAATCCACGCTTATCACCACCTGCGGCTGTTTCATCAGCTATCTGCGCGGTTAAAGCTCCTGTGCCTTTGGGAGTTAAGGCAATATCAATGTCCGTTCCCGTGCCAGTTGCTGCAAATTGATGAACGGGAACAATATCATTCGGAGCTGTGGTATTGCGTGCTTCGGTGAAATATTGCAAACCACTGCCCGCATTTGTCCATGAGAGTATGCCACTGCCATCGGTTGAAAGTACTTGCCCGCTTGTGCCATCGGCATCGGGGAGTGTCCATGTCACATCAGCCGCAATACTATTCGGGGCACGGAACCCAACATAATTCGACCCATTGGGATATGCTCCCGCGGTATTATATTGCTCATAAAAGCGCAAAGAACGAGGCGTATTATCATTATTGGCACGCCACAAATCCACATTACCCAATACAGCGGTGTTCGCTGCACTGATGGTCATATTGCGGTCACCTGCCGTTGTATTGCCATGAAAACCGAAAGAACGGTCAGCATTTGCATCAAGTGTCAAACCACGACCACCCGGAATAGCGGAATAATCTCCGGCAGTTGTATCGCCTTCGCCACCACTTATAGTCGAACGATGTCCTGATGCAAAATTTTGTAAACCACCACCTACACTTGCTTCAAAACCACTGGCAATATTTTGATTACCGCCACTGATTGTACCGGCTTGGTTTGTGACTCTGTTAAAATACCCACCACCGACAGTACCGTATTGGACTGTGACGCTGTTTAAATATCCTCCGCCGATTGTACCGGCTTGGTCTGTGACATTGTTTGAATGGCCTCCACCGACAGTACCGTATTGGTCTGTGACACTGTTTGAATATCCTCCGCCGATTGTACCGAGTTGGTCTGTGACGCTGTTTAAATAGCCACCACTGATAGCAGACCAAGCACCGTCGGCAGTATTTTCTTCACCACCGCCGATGGCTGACATATATTCGTTTGCAGTGTTGGCATATCCCCCACTAATGACCGAATGACTGCCACTTGCTACTTGCGTATTCGCCGAGCGTTCTCTCTGCCAATCCACTGCATGTATTCCGCGTTTATTGCCGCCTGCATTTGTGCCATCTGCTCTGTGCGCCGTGAGCGCGCCATTACCTTTCGGGGTAAGAGCAATATCAATATTTGTTTCTGCACCACTTGCTACAAATTGATGCACAGGAACTGTGGCATTTGGAGCAGTAGTATTACGGTTTTCTGTGAAATATTGCAAACCGCCACCCGCTGTAACCCATGAGAGTAAGCCACTGCCATTAGTAGAAAGTACCTGACCGCTTGATCCGTCGGCATCAGGTAAGGTCCATGTGACATTGCTCGCCATTGTTTCTGCCGCACGAAATGCCGCATAATTGGCTCCGTTCGGGAAAGTGCCTTCTTGATTATAGGCTTCATAAAAACGCAAAGTGCGTGGGGTATTGTCATTATTCGTCAGCCACAAATCAATATTGTTCAATACACCTGTATTACTTGCATTGACACTCATATTGCGATCATATTCCTCTACAGGTTCTGTCGCAAAACGGTTAGCATTAAATCCAAAGGAACCGCTGCCTTCAAGAATTAACCCTTGTCCTCCCAGAATCGTGGAATTATTACCATAGAGTTCATTATTGGTGCCACCGAGAATAGATGAGAAAGTAGTGCCCGATTCGTCTCCGCCAAGTTGATTGAACGATCCACCGGCAATAACGCCGCCTTCGGTATCAAAACCTATAAAATTATTGAACCCACCGCCAATAGTGGATGCGTCGCCGTCAATTCTGTTGGAAACACCACCACTGATAACACTATAGATGCCATCCACCCTATTGGCTTCACCACCACCAATTACGGAGTAGGGAGCTCCGGCGACCTGGTCGGAAGAGAAACGTGACATTTGCCAATCCACCGCATTATCACCACGCTTGTCACCGCCTGCATTTGTATTGTCCGGTAATTGCGCCATAAGTGCGCCATAACCTTTCGGTGAAAACGCAACATCTATATCATTGTCAGCACCAATTGCTGCAAAACGATGTGTCGGTATAATATCATTCGGTGAACTAGTATGGCGCGACTCTGCAAAATAGAGCAAACCCGAACCACTGCCGCCGCCATCAGGGGTAATCCATGTCATGACACCTGTTGGTCCTGCCGACAAAACTTGTCCGGGTTCAGACGGATATGCCGAAGGCAAGGTAAAGACAATATTATTCACGACACTACCCGCTTTCAAACCGACATAATTATTACCCATAAATCCGGGTGGTTCTTGAAAACGTAATTCGCCTGTATTATTAGCGTCCACTTTAATTAATATATTGCCTGCCACTTCTAATTTTTGCGTTGGATTGTCTTCATTTATACCCATAGCACCATTGCCTGTTACACGATAACGCTCCACATTATTGGTTTTTACGATAAAAGGCTGATTATTGGTGGTGCCGATAAATTTACTCGAAGTAATATCGCTATTGCCATCACGCAACCAACCATTGTCAGTCCATGTCAGTACACCCGACCCATTACTTATCAGTACTTCATTGGCATCACCGTCATCGGGGGGTAGGGTATAGGTGATATTAGCAGATTGTCCTGTCGTTTTGAATGTGGTGCTGTTTGCTCCCGACGGTGCGGAAAGTTTAAGTTCCGGCGTGCCACCACTATTAGTGATATGCAAAGTGCGAGCGACACTCAAGCGTGAAGCAGGATTTGTCTCACCAATACCGACATTACCATTACTTGAGAGAATACGCATTCTTTCAGTATTGTTTGTTCTGATAATTAAAGGGATATTATTGCTTGTGCCGAGCCAACTATTTGCATTTGCATTGCCATTGCCTGCCAAAAGCCATTCTGTACCATCATTAAGTATTTCATCTTCTTTTGCAGAAGAAGTTTTCCCGATAGTCAAAACACCTTTGTCCGAACGCACTTCAAAGCCATCAGTGGCACGCAATTCTATTGCGCCTTGCTGACCATTGAGCGAGAGAACTGCACCTGTTGCATTGGGCATTAATGATTGTGCAGTGACTGCATTGAACGCATAGGGCACACTTGTCAACTTTGTGCGTGGCATTTCGCCCATACTATTAAAGCTGATACCAACCCATGCATCGGTAGGCAGGGGAGCAGATAACGGGACATATTGCCCTAAGATGATATTGAACAAACCGCCTTTGACTTCGACGGTCTGCGTTTCTTGCCATAGTGGTTGTCCGCCTGTTGCTTTATCATAGAGAGCAAGTGTGACGGAATACATACCGTCCGGCGATACTTTATCACCCTGATGCAGAACACCTTGATAGGAGATTTGGCGGGGCACACCGGCTGTTTGAGCACTGGTATTGACAGCCACACAAGTTAAGAGTCCGGCAGTAATCCCACCGATGACATAGTAACGAATTGGTTTCATAAAAACCTCATAATGTATAATGAAGAAAGGAAAATCGTATTTGAAGGGCTAAAATACAGAGAGTATCCGTATTGAATACTACGACAATTCTACGCAAAATGGCTGAATAGAGTTTGACTATGAGACGATGATTGGTGAATCTATATGCGGAAAATATAGAATATGATATCAAATGAAAGAGGTTAAGTATGCGAAGTACAAAAAAAAATCTCCCACACTTTAGGTGCAGGAGATTGTATTGAAATTTATTGTCTAAGTGTTAAAAAAATGCATTATGGCACACGATAATAATTGGTACCATCGGTCATAAGAGAAAATAGCGTAAGTGTTCCCACAAGTATTGGATTACCGGCACCACTAGTGATGAGATATATTTGACCTGATGGTGAACTAACAGTGACTGTAGGACTTAATCCACCACTATTTGTGCATGTTGAAAAAAAGTTTAATTGTGTTCCGGAATTGTAGCTGCTTGGCGATGCTAAATTGATAGTGATAGTTGTTCCTGAACCCATTGTTGTACCAAAATCAAGCCTATGAAAACGAGCATTTGTATTTGAAATAGTTATGGTATTCGCTCCACCACTCGTGATGTTATATGTTTCGATATCGGCACCTCCGCTTGGGTTCGCCCATGTTGGTACACCACCACTTACCGTAAGCACTTGTCCATCAGTACCTATTGCTCTGCGTGTGTAATCAGTACCATTGTAATACATAATATCACCATTTGCATCAGAACCCAATGCTATTTTTGTTCCATTAACTTGATTATTGGCAATTTTAGCTGTAGTCACAGCATCATTTGCTATTGTTGGATTGGGATAAGTACCTGTTAAATCACCACCAGCTGCACCGCTAATGGTTGGTGTAACCCATGATGTTCTGGCTGAGTCAATGCCGTTTGAGGTTGTTATGCCAAGTACCTGCCCCACACTACCGACGGTAGCCGGAAACACATAGTTCCCATTATTTGTAACAGTGGGGGCTCGCCAGCCAATGTATTGTGTTCCTGTGCCGCTTGGCTCTTGCCAACGTATATCACGTCCATTGTTATCGCTATTGGTTAGGGCTATCCGCGTATTCGAAGCTATGAGAAACGTACTGGCAAAAGTTTGATTTGCTGTCCATGTATTTGAGTTGCCAAGATTAATACGCAAAGGATTACCCGCACTTCCATCTCCGGCTAATGTAGAGTTTGTTACTGTTGTTGCCGTACTTGGAGCCGCCCAGACCACATTGGTACCATTGTAGGTGATTACGTTTCCAGAGCTTGCACCGGATGAACTGATTTTAGCTGTAGTTACAGCATCATTAGCTATTGTTGGATTGGGGTAAGTACCTGTTAAATCACCACCCGCAGCACCGCTAACGCTTGGTGTAACCCAACTGAGTAAGCCACTGCCATTGGTAGAAAGTACTTGACCGCTTGCGCCATCGGCATCAGGTAAAGTCCAAGTCACATCAGAAGCAATGCTATTCGGAGCACGGAAACCGACAAAGTTTGTACCGCTCGGGAAAGTACCTGCCGTATTGTATTGTTCATAAAAACGTAATGAACGAGGCGTATCATCATTATTGGCAAGCCACAAGTCCACATTACCCAACACAGCAGTATTCACCGTACTTACGCTCATATTGCGTGTACCTCCGGAATTATTGCCTACAAAACCGACACTTCCATCACCGGAAAGAGTAAGCCCACGTCCGCCAAGTATTGATGAATTAGTACCACTGACTGTATTTTGGCTGCCACCATTGATAGTAGAATTATCCCCACTCGCAGTATTCTGCTGTCCGCCTCCAATCGCAGACATTTGCCCGCTTGCCGTATTGGAAAAACCTCCGGCAACAGTCGAAGTAAAGTTACTTGCGGTATTATTTTGCCCACCTCCAATAACAGAACCTGTATTGCTTGCTATATTGTTTTGTCCGCCGCTTATCGTTGCTGCCGAACCACTTGCCTCATTATTTTGTCCGCCGCTTATCGTTGCTGCAAAATTACTTGCGACATTGCTTTGTCCGCCATTGACAATAGCATGATTACCACTTGCTGTGTTATATTCTCCACCACCGATAATTGCATAATCTCCACTTGCTACTTGGCTGCTGAATATACGGGTCATTTGTAGGTCAATAGCATTTGCACCACGTTTATTCCCCCCTGATACTGCATTATTAGCTACTTGCGCTGTCAATGCACCTGTACCTTTGGGCGTAAGAGCAATATCAATATTAGCTTCTGTTCCGCTTGCAATAAGTTGATGTACGGGAACTGTTGCATTTGGTGCGGTTATGTTGCGATTAGAGGTAAAATTGATGACCCCATCATTTGTCCAACTGAGTGTGCCACTGCCGTTGGTAGTCAGAACTTGACCGCTTGTGCCGTCGGCATCGGGGAGCGTCCATGTCACATCAGCCGCAATACTATTCGGAGCACGGAAACCGACAAAGTTGGTTCCGTTCGGGAAAGCTCCAGCCGTATTGTATTGCTCATAAAAGCGTAATGAACGAGGTGTATTATCATTATTGGCAAGCCAGAGGTCAACATTACCCAATACAGCAGTGTTCGCATCGCTAATACTCATATTGCGAGTACCTCCGGAATTATTACCCAAATAGCCGACATTTCCAGAGCCGGAAAGAGTCAAGCCACGCCCTCCGAGAACGGAAGAATAATCAGCCAAAGCATTATTAGTCTCTCCACCGGATACAGTACTAAAGCCACCCAAAGCGGTATTTGCTATACCACCTCCTATACTCGAACCATATCCCGAAGCTGTATTTCTCGCACCGCCAGAAATAATACTGAAATCACCTGATGCGACTTCAGTGTTCGCTGAACGGAATCGTTGCCAATCAACGGTATGTTGACCACGTTTGTTACCACCTGTGCTCGTATTATCTGCTACTTGAGCTGTTAATGCGCCTGTACCTTTGGGCGTGAGTGCAATGTCAATACTAATTTCAGTACCGGTGGCAGCAAACTGATGCACAGGAATTGTGGCATTCGGAGCACTCGTAAAACGCAATGAACTAAAGTTCGGTAAACTCACAACTTGCCACGAAGGTATTCCTGAATTGATAGTCAATACCTGACCATCCGTACTTATAGGAAGGCGTACATAGTCCGTACCATTATAATACATCATATCGCCGTTTGCATCAGAACCCAATGCTATTTTTGTTCCATCAACAACATTATTCGCTATTGTAGGATTGGGATAAGTACCTGTCAAATCACCGCCCGCTGTTCCCGTAGCACCACCCGGAGTAGTCCATGTTAAGATGCCTTGTGTATTACTGCTCAATACCTGACCATCAAGGGGTTGACTTGTCGGTAAGGTATAGATAATATTGTTCGGTAAATTGCCTGCCTTAAATCCTGTGTAATTATTACCCATATTGCTCGACGGTTCTTGCAAACGAAGTTCGCCCGTACCTGTACCGTCCGTTTTGACCAAAATATTACCTGCCACTTCTAATTTTTGCGTTGGATTGTCTTCATTAATGCCCAATGCACCGTTGCCTGTTACGCGATAACGCTCCACATTATTCGTTTTTACTATCAATGCTTGGCTATTTGTCGTTCCCAGAAAATTTGTGCTTGTCGCAGCATTACCTGCCATACTCCAGCCGGCTGCTTCCCATGTTAATTGTCCTGTTCCATCGGTTGTCAGTACTTCGCCGTCATTGCCATCAGTGGCGGGAAGGGTATAGGTGATATTGGCAGATTGTCCTGTTGTTTTGAATGTGGTGCTGTTTGCTCCCGATGGTGCAGAAAGTTTAAGTTCCGGCGTGCCGCCAGAATTGGTGATATGTAAGGTGCGGGCGACGCTCAAGCGTGAAGTAGGATTTGTCTCACCGATACCGACATTACCATTGCTTGAGAGAATCCGCATTCTTTCTGTATTGCTTGTTCTGATAATTAAAGGGATATTATTGCTTGTGCCGAGCCAACTATTTGCATTTGCATTGCCATTGCCTGCCAAAAGCCATTCCGTACCATCATTAAGTATTTCATCTTCTTTTGCAGAAGAAGTTTTCCCAATAGTCAAAACACCTTTGTCCGAACGCACTTCAAAGCCATCAGTGGCACGTAATTCAAGATTACCTTGTTGCCCATTAACTGATAAAACCGCACCCGTTGCATTGGGCATTAATGATTGCGCTGTGACGGCATTAAAGGCATAGGGCACACTTGTCAACTTTGTGCGTGGCATTTCGCCCATGCTATTAAAGCTGATACCAATCCATGCATCGGTAGGCAAGGGAGCAGATAAGGGGACATATTGCC
>JAFLBY010000059.1 GCA_017302855.1 Candidatus Kapaibacterium sp. | reverse complement strand
CAACGGAAGCAGCGCAAAGAGATTGGTGGCGTAAATTGCTCAAGTATCAAACCTTGACACGCGTTGTTGCGGCAATGGAACAACAAGAAAAAGATACCTCTGCCAAAGCAGGTAAAAAGTCCTTGGAGCAATTAGAAAAAGAGGCGCGCGAAAAAGTGCTCAAAGCGCAGCGTGATCGCTACAAAAGATCTATGAAAGAAACCGAAACAGAAAAATTAGCTGTCTATCTCAATGCCATAGCTGCAAGTTATGACCCTCATACAGATTTTTATCCGCCCAAAGAGAAAGAAAATTTCGATATTGAAATGAGCGGTACGCTTGAGGGCATAGGTGCTACATTGCAAGAAACCGACGGCTTTATCAAAGTACAATCTCTTGTGCCCGGCGGTCCTGCATGGAAACAAAAAGAGTTACAAGCCGAAGACCTTATCTTACGAGTAAAGCAAGGTACGAAATCATCGCCTACGGTCACTGGCGAATCGGCAACGCAAACAGACGACAATGAATTTGTGGACATAACCGATATGCGCTTAGATGATGCTGTACGGCTTATTCGCGGCAAAAAAGGAACACAGGTCACATTGACAATCAAAAAACCAAGCGGTGTCACAACCGACATTACCATCACACGCGATGTGGTTGTGATTGAAGAAACATTTGCTAAATCGGTAATTCTCAAAGATGAGCAATCCGGTAAAGAATATGCTTATATCAATTTACCGAAATTCTATGCCGATTTTAATCGCAATGGCGGCAGAAGTTGTGCCGAAGATGTACGCAAAGAATTAGAAAAAATTAAAGAAGAAAATGTGGGAGGAGTTATCCTTGATTTGCGCAATAATGGCGGCGGTTCTTTGCAAGATGTGGTAAAAATGTCCGGCTTATTTATCAAAGATGGTCCTATTGTTCAAGTGCTCAGTTCAGACCGACCGGCGGATGTGCTGCGCGACTATGATAAAAACATTGTCTATGATGGGAATGTTATTGTGTTGGTAAATCAATTTAGTGCATCGGCATCGGAGATTTTATCGGCTGCATTGCAAGATTATGGACGCGCAGTTATTGTGGGAACTCCTCATTCATTTGGCAAAGGCACTGTGCAAACATTTATAGATTTGAATAATTATCTCAACAATGAATTTAAACAATTCGCTCCGCTTGGTTCCTTAAAAATCACATTCCAAAAATTTTACCGTATCACCGGTGAATCAACACAATTCAAAGGTGTAACACCGGATATAATTTTGCCGGATGCTTATGAATTTATTGATGTCGGCGAAAAACAATTAGAATATCCGCTTGCATGGGACACTATCCCGAGACAACAGTTCGCTCCATGGACAAAATCAAAACTCTCCATCAAAGAACTTGCGGAAAAAAGTAAAAAACGCATCAGCGACAATAGTAAATTTGCTTTGGTACGCAAGCAAGCACAAACAATTAAACAGCGCCGCGATGAGACAATAGAACCGGAATCCTTAGACGAATATCGCGCAGAACAAGAGCGCATGAAAGCAGAAAACAAAGAACTTGATGCCCTCAAAACAGAGATTCCGGGCATTGCAACACGTTCTCTCAAAGCCGATGAAAAAACCGAATTGCCGGAGCAAAAAGAAAAAAATGATGATTGGTACAAACAAATTCGCAAAGACATAACCATTGCCGAAGCTATTGCCATACTTAATGATATGAACAATGCATCTGCAAAAAATTAATATACCCCACTGAACTCTTCTCTATACCCAAAGGCAATCTTTTAAGGTTGCCTTTTGTATTTTTGCACACTTTCTTTATCAATCCCGACTATGCAAACAATACAAGCACTCACAGCACACATTGCGGGTTATTATGGTCTAACAGACACGGACGATATTATAAGACGTTGGCAAGAACCCCACCGATTCTATCATACAGCGGAACATCTGAAATCTCTCTGTCAGGAATTCAGTAATCATGACAATGAAGAAGAGCGCTGGATACTGTATTGCGCTGCTCTTTTTCATGATATTGTCTATATACCCGGTGCACAAGACAATGAAGAACAATCTGTGGAAATTGTAAAACGATATATTCCCGATTCTCATCCCCATTTTGACACTGTATGCGATATCATCATAGATACCAAACATCATACTCCCCGTACAAGTCTGTCTGCCAAATTTTGTGATGCCGATATGGCTATTGTTACTCGTTCATCTTTAACCGAATTATTGGAATGGGATAAAAAAATATTTCTTGAGTTTCAAAAATATGATTATGATACATATCGTGAACGTCGTCTTGATTTCTTGGAAAAAGCAAAAAAACGCTATCCCACCAATGCCAAAAATCTTACCGCACTCCAAGAAATAGTACGCAACAATACACCGAAAATAGGTGTGTATGCAGGATCATTTAATCCATTTCATAATGGACATTTAAATATCCTTCATAAAGCAGAAAAAATATTCGACAAAGTAATTATTGCTCAAGGAATAAATCCCGAAAAGCTATCACAGGACAATGATAATATTCACAATGTCAAAGCCGTAGCAATGAGACAATGTGAGCGATTTACCGGATTACTCACCGACTTTGTTCTATCAAAATCACAGCATGCAAATATCACTATTATTCGTGGATTACGCAATGGTGATGATCTTGCCTATGAAGCCAATCAATTACGATTTATGGAGTATCTTAAACCGGATATACAAATCATGTTTTTACTGTGTGATATGGAATATGAACATATCAGCTCATCCTCTTTGCGTAATTTAGAAAAAATACAAAAGGGTTTGTCATTGCCATATATTCCTTTTTAATGATAATGAATAGTCACACACATAAAAAAAAACATCCCCTATTGCTTCAGATGCTTCTTCCATTGAGCATCGTGATTATTACTTTATGTATTGGTACCATAGGATATTACATATTGTGGTTAGATAATAATGGAACAGTATTGGATGCCTTATACATGACTGTTATCACTATTGCGACAATCGGTTTTGGTGAAGTGAAACCTTTATCTTCCGCCGGGCGAATATTTACTATAGTTATTACATTTATTGGTATGGGTGGTTTAATTTACCTGCTTACAACACTCATGGAATATCTTGTTCAAATTCAATTATCCGATACAAAGGAGCAAAAACGCATGAAAACTCGTTTGGAACAATTACACAATCATATTATTTTAATTGGTGGCGGTCGTGTGGGGAAACATGCTGCCAATGAACTTTTGCGCCATAATCAAGAATTTATTCTTATTGACAGTGATGTACGAATTCGGGAATATGCGGACGAGCATGAAATATTGTACCATATTGGAGATGCAACGGATGATAATATCTTAATAAAAGCAGGAATTGAACGCGCCAGAGGTATTATCATTGCAACACCCAATGATGCCACAAATTTATTTATTGTGTTAAGTGCACGTAGTCTTCATCCAACGATTAAAATTATTGCTCGTGCTGAAGAAGAATCAAGCGTTCGAAAACTATTACGTGCCGGAGCAGATAAAGCGATTACACCCCATACTATCGGTGGACAACAATTAGTGACATTGATGATACATCCGACAATTGTTGATTTTTTAGAAAATACTATCGGCAGTTATGATAATGGATTACGCATCGAATCACTAACCATTGCCCCCGGCAGTCCTATTATAGGTCACTCACTTGACGATATATACTCACAATATAAATCAACGGCAACTGTACTTGTCATAATTAAAGATAAACAGTTTTTTCCCAATCCGGAAAAATATATCCGCATTGAAGAAGGCAATCATATTATTGCTTTCGGTACTGATGAACAATTAACTCTTTTAGAACAGTTAGCAACTATTTCATAAACTATTTTTTTTATACACACCATGAAAGTAATATCATTTATCCTTATCTCGGTTTTAACAACCATTTCTTTATATGCACAATCGAAAGATTATCTGGGTACATGGGAAGGTAAATTAGCAGTCGGAACAATGAATTTACGATTGGTATTTCATATTCAGGAAAAAGACTCGGCATTATCGGCAAGTTTTGATAGCCCCGACCAAGGAGCACGCGCCATACAATTTACCCGTGCAGCGGTCAATGGCAATAAAGTAACTCTCATCTTTGCACCTAATAATTCGCAATTTGAAGGAAGTCTTAATGATCAAAAAACAATAATTGTCGGCACATGGACGCAAGGCGGACAAAGCATACCTCTATCAGTTACGAAAACAGATAAAGTGCAAGGAATTTCACGCCCTCAAACGCCACAACCCCCATTTACGTATGAATCTGTTGAGGTATCATTCCCCGGTGGCGATAAAGATATAGAATTATCCGGTACACTTACCTTACCGAAAGGTAAAGGACCATTTCCTGCTTTATTATTATTAACGGGTTCAGGTCCGCAAAATAGAAATGAAGAAATCCTTGAGCATGTTCCCTTTGCTGTCATTGCGGATTACTTTACAAAAAAAGGATGGGCTGTGTTGCGTTATGATGATCGCGGAGTGGGTAAATCCAAAGGTAATTTTTCCATGGCAACAACAAAGGATTTCACGAAAGATGCCATACAAGCACTCGAATTTTTGCGTAAAGATTCACGAATTAATACAAAAAAAATAGGTCTTTGCGGACATAGCGAAGGCGGAATAATTGCACAACAAATAGCCGCAGACGGGAAATCCAATCCTAATTTTATTATTATGCTCGCCGGACCTGCTATTAGCGGAGCGGATATTCTTGCTTTGCAAAACCAAGCTTTATTGCAAGCTTCCGGCACAGATACCGCATTGGCATCGTGGTATGCACGCTACCTTAGAACAGAAGTGTATCCGACAGTGATGAATAATTTGCCGAAAGAACAAGTACAAAACCGCCTTGCAGAAGCATTAGACCGTATGTTTACAACATTTTCTGAAGAGGAGCTCAAAAATTTAGGTATTAACCCAACAGTAGTTAAAGCAATGATGTCACAAATGACTATGCCGTGGTTACGTGAATTTTTACAATATGACCCACAAAAAACTTTACAAAAGATACAATGCCCCGTGCTGGCTTTATTTGGAGAAAAAGATTTACAGGTACTGCCGGAAGTAAACAAAAAAATGTTGCAAAAACATTGCCCCAAGGCAAAAACAGAGATTTTACCAAAACTTAATCATTTATTTCAAACGGCTGAAACCGGAATGCCTATGGAATATGGCAGTATTGAAGAAACCATTGCACCGACGGCATTGACTGCAATAGAAAAATGGCTTCGAGATTTATCGAATTGATTATTGTAATGTACGTATTAACGTTTGTGATATAGTATAGTTGGTACAATATCAATACTCAATATTCGCATGGCAGTCATAGCATAACTACGGTGATTGTTGAGATTTTCATGATTATTATTTTGATGTGTCCGGATTTGAACAATGGAAACGCCAAAGCCACTTCATTCCGGATAGATAATATTGCAGCGTTATTCTATCAAAGATTCCAGAAGTGTTGTTAATTGTTGATATGTAAATGGTTTAATCAAACGTTCATCAAAGCCGAATTTTTCGGGATTAGTCATTACCGGATCTTCAGAATATCCGCTGCAAGCAACTATTTTTACTAATGGGTTTATGGTTCCGTTTCGTATCTCGGAGGCGACTATTTTTCCTCCTTTTCCACCCGGTATTGTTAAATCAAGAAAAACAATATCGAAAGGTTCATTATCATTATATGCCGCCGTGTAGAATTGCAATGCCTCGTCTCCATGCGATGCAGTTGTCACAGTATATCCCATTTCTGTCAGAATATCAGAAAATATTTCACACAGAAAATCCTCATCATCCATAATCAAGATACGAGTAAATTCTTTACTTTTCAATTCCGGTGATTTTAATTCGATAATTTCTCGTGCTTCATTTTTATGTTGCGCCGGTAAATACACAAAGAATGCTGTACCTTCATTTTCTTTGGAAGCCACATCAATACGCCCGCCATGTTTTTGTACAATCGAGCGAACAGTTGACAGTCCTAAGCCATGTCCACCCGGTTTAGTTGTAAAAAACGGATCAAAAATTTTCGTGAGAGCCGCCGATGCAATACCATTACCTGTATCTCTAAATTCTATACATACCATATCACAACTCAGATTTTCTCCGGAATATGATACTTCATTTGAAGGAATATTGTTTACATGTACAAAAAACTGTCCGCCATCAGGCATAGATTGCATTGCATTGATGGCAATATTATCAATTACTTGTCCAATCTGATTTTCATCAAAATCGCAATACCACACATCATCCGCAATATCAATAGTATAGGAAACCGAAGAACCACTGAACACAAATTTTAATGTTTTCTCTAATAAAGGAATAATAGATCCGATGCTGCGGACGGGGTCGCCGCCTTTGGCAAAAGTCAATAATTGTTGTGTTAAATCCTTTGCTCTTGTAAAGACGGAAACTGCGCTTGCTATTGCTTTGTCCGCACGCACATAATCATGCTTATTGAGCATTAAACGTGACACCTCAAGAAAGCCGAAAACCCCCGCTAATAAATTATTAAAATCGTGAGCAATGCCCCCTGCCAGAACAGCAAGAGAATCTAATTTTGAATTTTGAAGAGCAATTTCGTGCAATTTACTTTCTTGGGTAATATCACGAAATATAATAATAACTCCTATGACATTACTTTCTGCATCACGTATGGGCGCACCGCTTTCGGCTATGATAATTTCTTTTCCGCTACGACTGACTAATGTTATATTTTCTTCAAGCTCTATTATTCTTCCGGTGGTTAAAATTCTATGAAAAAACTCTTCACGAATATTTTTATCATTTTGATTTTTTATACTAAACACCGTTAATATTGGAAGGTCTTTGGCTTCCTGATTCGTCCATCCGGTCAATTCTTCGGCGATGCGATTTATAAATGTTATTTTCCCTTCAACATCGGCAGCTATCACACCATCGCCAATACTGCGCAAAGTGACCGCTAATCGCTCTCTTTCTTCTTTTATCTGACGTTGAATTTCTCGTTGTTCGGTAATGTCTTGCACTTGCCCAACCACATGTTTTATGTTTCCATCATGAGCACGAACTGCCGACACAGATAAAGACACCCAAACAATAGTCCGATTTTTATGATAATATCTTTTTTCCATGGAATAAGAATCTCTAATGCCGGTTATTAACTCAGAAAGAAATTTTTTGTCTGCTTCAATATCTTCTTCATGAGTAATATCTTCAATATTCATCCTTTCTAATTCTGCTGATGAATACCCGATTATACGACACAGTGCTGAATTGACACGCAACAAATTACCTTCGGTATCGGCAAGTGCCATGCCGATAGGCGCATACTTAAATGCAGAAAAAAACCGTTCTTCACTTTCCTTCAGTACCTCCTGCGCTTTTTTCTTTTCAACATTTAATAAACATGCTGCTATTTGATCGGATAATTGATTGCAGAAAGCAATTTCATCCGCTGTCCAGACATGCTCAACCCCAACATGTTCAAAACATAATGTTCCTAGATTAAGTCCCCCACTTCTAATGATACCATCAAGCATAGCCGTAATATTATTGGGCTTCAGATAACCTTCAACATACCCCTTCGTGCGCGGATCAGTTAATGGATAACTTGCATCAACAAATTTTCCATATTTCAGATGTTGAAATTCATCATAGAATTCTTTTTCTAATAATTTTGCTCCTCGCGTCACACTTTGAGAGCTTGTAGAATATTGATATATACATTCTAATTCCGTAATTTCCTCATTAAATAACCACACGCCTATGCGTTCAATACCGAATGTCACGCCGACTGTTTTGGTTATCAAAGCGCAAAGTTCTTCAATATCTCCCTCAGCAAGTGCAATTGACCCGGCAACCGTGGCAAGAATTTCATTTTGTTGTTGAACTCGTTCAAGTAGCTGAAATTGTTCTTGTTCTCTTTGTTTTCTATCGCTGATATCTTGAGAAACGCCAATAATACCGATAATTATCCCATCTTTATTACATATTGGCGTGTCTGTGACAAAAGTTAGTAATTCATTACCGTCTTTATGGCGAATCAAAAACTCTCCGCTCCACGATTTTCCTTCTTTTAATTCATTGATTATCTCTGTTGCTTTTTCATGATAACCAATAGCGGGAGTAACATCAACAATATTATTTCCTATAATTTCTTCCGGCTTCCACCCAAAGAGATTTTCAGTATAATTATTTGCATAAATAATCACGCCTTCAGTGTTGGTTGCAATAATAGCTTGCCCCACACTATTCAGCATCTCAGCTTGTAAACGTATATTTTCTTCAGCTTTTACGGATTCGGTTATATCTTGAGCAGCACCGATAATTCCTACCACCTTACCTTTTTCATCAAACAAAGGTCTGGAATGATCCTTTATCCATTTTAGTTCACCGCTTTTAGCATAAATTCTTAATATTGTTTCTTCTTCATAACCTTGTGTCAGTCGCTCTCTGCGTTTTTTGGCTTTCATAATATCGTCAGGGTGAATAACTTTATTCCACCCTCCAAAATCTTCTATTTCTTCCAAAGTATAACCGAAGATTTTTTCCATGTTACCGACATGCCAATCATGAACAAATTCATCATCGCTGTTTTTCACTATGGAGAAGGCATAATCCGAACTTAACTCCGAAATGATGCGGTAACGTTCTTCATCAACAATCAATGCTTTTTGTTCCTTGCTTCGATCAATAACGATTGCGGTTAATCGCGCTATTTTTAAGAGTAAATCTTGTTTTTGAATTGATGGTGTTGCTTCTTGTTCACTGTAAAGAGCAAAAGTACCGAGCAAAGTATGCGATGAGCCAATAATCGGTGTTGACCAAATTGAATAAATATTGTATTCTTTGGCTAAATCTGTATAATGCCGAGTTAATATATCAGTAAAGCAATTTGCAATTATTACGGTTTCCATTCTATAAGCGGATGTGCCGCAAGCAGCAAATCCTTCACCAACCGGCAATTTGTCAATTATGTCGGTAAAACTTTGTGGCAAACCGTGTGCCGCCGTACTGCGTAAAATATTGAGTTGGGAATCGTAGAGCAAAATTGATGGTTTATGTTCCGGGGTTATCGTGTGTACCAAATCGCATATTTGTTGTAGAATTTCTTTCGTTTCTTTCCCGGAAATCATCATTTCCATGATAATATTCATGGCAAAAGAAAATTCTTCGTCAATTTTTCTTTCTGTGATATCTCTGGCTATCAACAATACTTCATTGTCAGAGTATGGCACAAAATTGCCACTGTACCAAATCGTTGAGCCGCGCACGGTAAGTTTATAATCGGCTGTTATGGTTTGTTTATCGGCAAGGCATTGTTGAATTTTTTCAAGAAAAAATAATGCCATTGTTTCATCAAAAATATCTCTAAGATTTCTGCCTGCTAATTCACTAATCGGCAAATACAATAATTCTTCATTCTTAGGAGTAATTTCTTTACAATATCCATCACTGTCTAAAATCATGAAGATATCGGGCAGTGCATCGAACAAAGACTGAAGTTTTTGCTGTGATGCCACAAGTTGCTGTTCTGCGATTTTTTTTTCGGTTATATCTTGTATGGTGCCGATAAATATATGTGTATTATCGTTTTCGCTTTGTGCGAGTACATTACTGACAACATGGCGAATTTTGGCATCTTTACATACTAAACGAAATTCGATGCTATCATAGCGATTGTGATTAATCAGTTGTTTTATTGCACGATAGACATTATCTTTATCATCCTCATGCACATATTTGAGAAAAAATTCCGGCGTATTTTCACACTCGTCTTCTGCAATGCCCAGAATTTGTAATAATTCCTTGGAAACTGTTACATTTTGTCTTTCTACATGCCACTTCCAAGTACTGATTTTCGCCATGCGCTCTGTTGTTTCGAGCAATTCCTGACTGTTTTGTACAGCAATTTGTTGATATTTTTGCGCAGCCCGACTGCGATAATGTGCTATAAGCGATGTACAGGCAATAAGTATGGGTTGTAACTCACTGACAAGCGATTCACTAAAACCGCCGGGCTTATTGGCAATACCACATAAGCCAATAATCTCATCACCCACAAGGAAAGGAATACCGATAAAAGCCGACATGTGAGGATGCCCTTCCGGCAAACCGCCCGCTCGCGGATCATTGTATGGGTCATTGGCAATAAGAACACTTTGGGTCATAATTGCTTTGCCAAACAATGTGTCCATATTATGAAATTCCATTCCCTTTTCCGCATACTCATCATAGAGTGCTCTCGTTTTTTCATCCCACGCAATATTAGTTATTGCATATATTTTAAGATAGGGCTTGGCAGCAGAAGTGTAAAGTATCTCGCCGATAAAACCATATTCCGCACTCGTGGCTTTTAATACAAGAGCCAGCATACGATCAAAGAGATGCCGCATTTGCTCTAATGTTGTACAAAGCAAAAACTGTGACTGAATACTACTGATTTCTTGTAACATTTCATTCGCAGATATGGCTAACTGTTGCTCCGAGTCCGATATTTCTACGACAGAATGTTGGGCTGTTTGGCTCTCTTTTTTCATTCCCATTTTCTCCAAGCTATGACGGTATGCGCATGAGATTCACAATGCAAAATATGATATTTTGCGTTCATAGCTTGTATTTAGTGATAAAGATTGCTTCTCTGTTCACCTTACAATCCTGTATTACGAACTGCCGTTGCCCGATTATTGTATAGCAAGTGTTAGGTGATTGCAGAGTTGTTTATGATTGATTTTCTTGATGTACAAGGATTTGAAACACTATAAACTCCAAAACCACCGAGTTTCCGGCATCTACAAAAATGGCGTTAGTTCCGAAGAAATAACGCCACCAAATCATATATTCTTATTGACTAATGTATCAATCGCGGTTTTGCGGCTGAATAGCAAAATCTGCAGGATATCCTTTTTCCTTAACAAATAGACCACGTATATGAGTAAAGATAAAGTAAATTACCGGTACCAGAATAAGTGTCAGGAACATCGAACCTGTTAAACCACCAATCAATGCAAGCGCTAATCCGGCTTTCCATTCACTGCCCGCACTGTGACTGAAGGCAATCGGGAACATACCAAAAACCATCGCGACTGTTGTCATCACAATAGGACGCAAACGTGTTTCCCCTGCTTCTATGAGTGCATTGCGTAAACCCATACCACGCTCAAATCTGTTCGAGTTCGCTCTGTCCACCAATAAGATAGCATTTTTCATCACAAGACCTATTAACATAATAAGCCCTAACATAGTGAAAATTGACATGGAACGCATGCCAAGTGCAAGCGCCAAAAATGCACCAAAAGGAGCAACAAACACCGAGAATAAATTCACAAAAGGATAAAAGTAAGAATCGTATAATGCAATCATAATTAAATAGACAAAGACAATGCCGCCAAGCATGGCAATACCCATATCGCCAAATCCTTCGCGAGCATTTTTCACATCGCCTATATAGGTATAACTTGTACCCGCCGGTAATTTATCTTTAAGTTTGGTATCAAGGTCAGTAGCAATATCAGCAGCACCTTTTCCAACCGGTTGAGCATAAATAATAAGTGCCGGAATACGATCGCGACGCTCTAATTTTGTTGAACCCGTTGTTTGATAAATCGTGGCAAATTGTTTAATTTCTATCTGTTGCCCCATACGATTTTGAATGGTCATGGAACCAATTTCTGCGGTGCGATTTCTGTCTTGTTCATCGAGGCGGACACGAATATCATATTCTGTGGTTCCTTCACGGAATTTCACATCATCATTACCCTGCAATGCAATACGTAATGCAGCACCTACTTCGCCAATTGTTAATCCAAGAGCAGCTAATTTTTGTCTGTCCACTTCAATGCGAGTTTCTAACTTACCGTCTTCAGATGAAAGACGCACATCGCTTGTGCCGTCCATAGCAAGCAATTCTTTTTCCACAAGTTTTGCACCTTGTTTCACTTTTTCACGATCGGCACCGCTCACAACAACTTGTACTGGCGATTCATTCGCTGAGCCAAAAATACCGATAGGATTCACACGAACTTTAGCTCCGGCAATTGCCATAATATTTCTCTTAATATCTGCGCCCACTTGATCTGTTGTTTTTTGGCGTTCTGCTACAGGTTTCAAATACACATTCATCTCTGCAAGATTATTTTGCGATTGTGTACCTGCAAAAGCTGAACTTGACGTACCGACATTTGTCAATACTCTTTTAATTTCCGGCATTGTAAACAACATACTTTCTATTTCTTGTGCTTTTCGATTTGTTTCTTCCACTTTCATACTTGGCGGAAATTCCACAGTCACCGTAAACTCACCCCGATCCGATTGTGTAATAAACTCAACAGGAATTAATTTCATTGAAAAAAGAGCCCAAACAATAAAGAATGTAGAAAGTGACCCTAAAACCACTGTTGCTTGTGTCCATTTATTTTTTAATGCCCAACCGATGATCTTACCATATTCATGCTGAATCCATGCAAACATTTTTTCAAATGCCAATCCGAGACGACCAAATAAAGTATTTTTAGTTAATTCCTGAATTTTAGCAAAACGCGATGCTAAAATAGGAGTAATGGTAAATGAAACAACCAAAGACATCAGCGTAGAAACCACAACAACAAGAGCAAATTCACGCATGATATTACCAATAAGCCCTGTGACAAGTGATAATGGTAAAAATACCGCAACATCCACCAATGTAATAGAAAGTGCTGCAAAGCCAATTTCATTTCGACCTTTTATGGAGGCGGTAACTTTATCTTCACCTCTTTCTAAATGATGATAAATATTTTCCAGAACAACAATTGAATCATCCACCAAAATACCGATAACAAGAGACAATCCCAACAATGTCATAAGGTTTAAGGAAAAACCGAAAGCCCAAATAAACACAAAGGTTGAAATAAGTGATGCCGGTATCGAAATCATCACAATGAGCGAATTACGCAAACTGTGAAGGAATAAAAACATGACCGCTGCAACAATAAGGATAGCTAACATTAAATCGAATTGTACGGCATTGGCGGCTTCAAGAGTAAAATCAGATGAATCTGAAGCAATTTCAATTTGTAAATTGATGTCTTTATGCTTTTCTAAAATTTCATTAAGTTTTTTCTTAACTAATTTCGACATCTCCACAGCATTTGCATCTGATTGTTTTTGCACATAAATACCAACACATTCTCTATTATTAATGCGATTATATGTAGTGCGCTCATTGACGCCGTCAGCAACTTCAGCAATATCGGATAAACGAATATCTCCGCCTTGACGTGAACGTCCAACTACAAGCTGTGATAATTCCTCCACAGATGAATATTTTCCGGCTATACGAACCACAAATTGTGTCGCATTTTCTTTAATACTTCCTGTCGGAAAATCTAGATTTCCTAAATTGATTGATTGTTGAATTTGAGTTAATGACAACCCATAAGAACGAACTTTTGCAGCATCAAGATTGACTTTGATTTCACGCTTTTCACCACCGATTAAAGTAATATTTCCTACACCTGCTACTTTAGCAAGCTCAGGTTTAACATAATCTTGAAGGAATTGATAAAAATCGCGTTGTTTCAAATTTGATGTTGCTCCCATACGTAAAATGGGTAATTCATCAGGGTTAAATTTTGTTACGACAGGTTGTTTTATCCCCGTTGGCAACTGGCTGTTTACTTGATTTACCATGCGAATGACATCTTGCAAAGCAATATCTGTTTTTGCCGACTGAGTAAATTCAATTTGAACAAAAGATACACCTTCATAAGAGCGTGAAATCACTGAGCTTATTTTATCCACACCGGACACGGCATCTTCAATAATTTTCGTGACCGTTGTTTCCACTTCTTGCGGTGCAGCCCCGGGATATACCGTAGAGATTGAAATAAATGGCGGGCTGAATTTTGGTAATAAATTATAATTTAACTGCGTATAACCAAAAAGCCCTAAGATACCCAAAATGGCAAATAATACCACAATGAGCGATGGTCGTTTTATGGCAAGTTCTGTTAAAGTCATAGTGTTTTTCCTTTTTCTGTGGTAAGAGGTTATTATTGTTGTATTGTGACTTTATAGCCATCACTAATGATGTTTTGTCCTGTGACAATAACATTATCGCCTTGATTCAAACCTTGCACTACTTCGATTTTGCTGCCGCTTTCCACACCGCATACTATTTTTTTCAAAACAGCTTTATTATCTTGTACCACATAGATTTGTGCATTGCGTACCGAACCGATGATTGCTTCACGCGGCACCACCAATGCAGGCGTAGCTTTGACGGAGCTGAAATTTACCCTCGCAAACATGCCCGATTTAAATGCCGCCGGGTCGGATAAAAGCACTTCAACGGGATATGTATGGGCTTCATCGGCTTTTGCTCCGATTGATATAATTTTTGCATCAAACGTTTTGCCCGGTAATTGATCATTATAAACAGATACCGAATTACCGACATCAAGTTTAAAAATATCGCGTTCAGCAACATTAATTTTAATTTTCATGCGACTGACATCCACAATATTTGCGACGGGCGTATTATTGCCAACATTTGAGCCAAGATTAACCGCACGTGAGGCAACAATGCCCGAAATGGGACTTGTAATTTTAGTATCACGTAATTGGCGTTTTGCCATAATTAATGATGCTTCCGCCGATTTATACCCTAATAATGCAGCATCAAGTTGTGCATCAGGTATTGCTTTTTGTTTTGCCATTTCTTGATAGCGTTCATAATCTTTTTTTGATTTTTCATAATTTGCTTCGGCTTGCATAACAGCCGCACGTTTTAGTTCATCATCAACCTCAAATAAGACACTTCCCGCCGACACTCGGCTGCCTACTTCAATATTCGATTTCAGTATGCGCCCCTGTGTTTCCGATAATACCACCACATCATTATGGGGAATAACCGTACCGACTAAAGATAATTCATCGGAAAGAGTTTCTTGTTGCACAGCAGCCGTTTTTACCGGAAATACTGTTTGAATAACATTTTCATTTAATTTGGCTTCACTTTTCGCTTTATTGTTTACAAGAGTGATAACCATAACCCCGACTATGCCGAGTATAATAACTAATGTGAGAATTTTTTTCATATTATTGTGATATATTTAATCCGAGAAATATTAATTAGATTATTCAAGACCTTGAGCTTTACGCAAACGTGCAAAAGCCATTTCAAAATCCACAAGTGCTTGTGTGTAATTTACTTTTGATTGCATAAGTGTAAAATCGGCATCTAATGCATCAGTGCTTGTAGCAATACCATTTTTAAATCTTTGTGCCGTCACACGTTGATTTTCTGTGGCTTGTTCCACTGTTTGTTTCGCAACATTTATTTTTTCCGACATTTGGCGCATGGTGAGATATGCTTGCGTCACTTCAACATTAATGGCATCCTGCAATAAACCGAGCGATTCTTTGGCTTGGGCAAATTGAGCTTCTGCTTGTCCTACTTTATTGGCTGTTTGTCCCCAATTCCATAAATCCATAGAAACTTGCACACCCAAATCCCATGTTGCATCAAATTGTTCACGATTCGGTAAAATCCGTTGATTGGGATTATTGTAATACACATTGCCGCCAACAAAAATTTGCGGATAATAATTACTTTGTTGCGCGGATATATTTTCTTGAGCAGCTTTTATTCTATATTCCGTTGCTTGTATGTCAGCACGCGATTTTTTAGCATCAAGAATCATATTATCTAATGTTGCCATTGCTGTTGCATTATCACGCGGTTGTGTTGAAGCGTTTATAACAGTTCCAAGGGGTTGACCTAAAGCATTATTGAGAGCTACTGTTGATAATTGAATATTATTTTCTGCTTCGATAAGCCGTATTGTAGCATCGGAAAGTTGTACTTGAATTTTCAAAATATCATTACGTGTGAGCATACCGTTTTTTTCCAAAACCTCAGCATCTTTAATGCGTGCTTTGAGCATTTCTATACTTTCTTCAACCACTTTTTTAAATTCAACCGCCCGATACAATGTCCAATATGAATTTTTAATGGTATAACTGACATCATATTGATCACGACTTTTATCAATTTCAGCTGCTTGCGCGGAATAACGTGCAGCGTCCACCATACTTTCAATTCTATTTCCGGTATAAATGGGTTGCTGTACGGACAATCTTAGCTGATAATTATTAAGAATTACAGGGGCAATGGTAAATTCTTGTTGATTACCGAAAGGAAGAGAAAATGTAAAAGCCGGCACATCGCTTAATCGCGTATAACCACCTTGAAATTTGAGTGTTGGCAAACGATTTGAAGCCGCTTCATCCACCATTTCTTTTGCTTGCACCACTTTACTTTCAGCAATTTTTAATTGTCTGCTGGATTCTTTTCCTTTTTGTAAAGCTTCTTCAAGCGTTAATGTCATTGTCTGGGCATGCACAATTTGCGATGAGATAATCGCACTAAGTGCAAAAATTCCTACTATTTTTTTTCTCATTGAAATACTACTCCGAGATATTTTTATATAATACTTTTTATGGTTGCGGCATGGACAATGCCAATGGCGGACCACCTATTTGCCGAAAAAGATGCTGCCCTTTTTGTGACCATTCCATTCTACCAACTGTGGTCATTACGCCCTCAAAAAATACTTTGACCAATGCTTGATACATTTGTGCAGGCGACAATGGTGCTTTTGCAAGAACTTCCGGTCTGACTATATTTTCTACTAACACAGTGTACATCAAAATCAGAACTTCATCAGGAATATCATTGCGAAACATACCTTTTTCACGCCCTTCGCGAATGAAAGAACCAAATTCTTCTTCTATTTTTTTTCTGCGCCATTCTTCCATAACACGAAAATGTTCGGGCGCATGGCGACGCATATCTTCCAACAATACCGGGCTTACCCGCTCAAACTCATTGCTGATGAGTGTGGAAACCAGTACCATTTTTTCGATGAAATTAATACTGCTGTCATGGAGGATTGGATTGATTTTACAGTCCATTTCTGAACGACGCATATCCAGCACCGATTTCAACACATCTTCCTTACCGGAAAAATGCTGATATAATGTTTTTTTGCTCATGCCTAATTTAATGGCAAGCTCATCCATAGTGACACGACTAAACCCAAAACGACAAAACTCTTCCAAAGCTGCCTCAACTATACGCTCTTTTGTCTGCTGCTGCTTTGCTTCTTTCTTCTCTGTCATCAAATCTCCTTACTTAATAATACAATGTGGTGTTGCAACACAGAAACCATTAGTGTTTCAAAAGTTTCCGCAAAATTACGCGCTTCCGACGATTCAGAGAAATAAAAGTTGCACAAAGGAAACATTTTTTGTGCTTGAAGTTTCTTTTTTTCTTCATAATTGAAGTATTCACACCGCATATAATGTTGAAAAGGAGGATTTTGATTCATGGAATGATAAAACTTTGCCCCAAATGAAGAGATGTGCGTCGCTGTGCTCAATACGATACAAATTTAACAATTTGTGCAATAATGTACAAATTGTTAAATTTATTTATTATTTTCGAGTACGGCATTCTTCACCGATACCATGGG
>JAFLBY010000058.1 GCA_017302855.1 Candidatus Kapaibacterium sp. | reverse complement strand
ATCCTTTTTTGATTTCTTTAAAGTCATCAATAGACACTTCCACTGTTGCTATTTTTAACTCTTCGTTTTTGTTTCCGTCGTACACATAATTAAGTTGTCCAGCAAACTGGTAAGCACTAATAATAGCACCCAGTGCTCCTGCATCTTTGGCATGTTTCATTTTTCTCTGAGGGTAGCAGTTGTCTGTTTTTTGTCTTTTCACATTAAAAGCAAAGCACAATGCCCGACACCGCCGGATTGTCCTAATGATCCATTCATTCCTGGAACTCCATATGTTGAGGTACTGAGTCCAACATGTACTGTAACAGTAAACTGGTGCTGGCGGATTGCGTGTGGTACATGGAATGATTTAGTAATAACATCCATAAGATTAGATGGCGATTGTACAGACATTCTACCATACCTAAGTTTTTACCAGGATCAAGCAATTGAAGCAATATTTTTACAGAATCCATGGGGTGCTGCTATCCCTCCATGTCCAGCTCAATCAAGTGCATTTTGGAGACTTGGAAAAATTGGTTGTGGAATTTTTATCTTGGTTCAACAGGATATTATGACACTTCAGCCCTGTGAACCAGTTTCACGTTGCTGGGAGAGAGTCACGGTATGTTATAGAACTAGCCCTATAAATGGCTTACCATATGATGTTAGCACAACTAATGTAGGCACACCATTTCCATCTATACCTTGTTCACAAACGAGTCCTCCACCAGCAAATGGTGGTATATATTACGGAACGTGTCAAAATATATGTGAGCCATAAAAACTAAATAATTACATCATTTTACTACTTAAATTTTGTATCTTTATGAATACTAAAAAATCAAATCAATCATATTTTATTGGTTTTATTAAAACCATTATATTGATACTAGTCTTTACTAGTAGTTTTTCATTGTCGAAATCACAATGTCCGTCACCACCAGATTGTCCGGCAGATCCATTTGTTCCAGGCACTCCGTATGTTCAATATATAAGCCCCGGGTGTTCAGTAACAGTCAACTGGTGTTGGCGAGTTGCCTGCGGAGTATATTATGATTTCGTTGTGACTAGTATTGTTTTCTCTAATCCTACTTGTTATTCATCAACGATACAAATGAATCAAATTGTTGATGAAGCATTTAAAGATGCTATTAAAAATAATCCATGGAATGCCAATATACCTCCTTGCCCCGCAAAGATGACTGGTTGGCGGCTTGGTAGAATAGGATGTGCCGCAGTATTTACAGATACAGGAAATCAACTAAGATGGGTGCCATGCATACCAGAAACTCGTTGTTGGGAAGTTTATGAAATATGCTATTTAAGCCCTTCTTTTGGTGGCACTTACGAGATAAATCTTGTAGATACTTTTCCCACACAAAGCTGTTCGACGACTCAACAACCTGAAGTTCCTATTGAATGGATTGATTGGCAAGAAGGTTGTCAAAATATTTGTAATTAACTGTTACATAAACACGTTTTTTTCAATTCCCCGATATTAAATCGGGGAATATTTTCTATATATTGAGGTAATAATATGAAATCTTTCTTTGTCTATACTTGCCTTATGATCATGCTTGTATGTAATGCCATTGCTAATGACGATATTTCTGTCTCCGTGCTATATGATTATAATACATTAGGTATTGTCAACAATATTGCAACAAATGATGCAGATATTGTCATCCTGCAATATATAGACGGTGGAATATTATATTCTTCCGATAAAGGTAAAACGTGGAGTCAACTACATTTTGTACGATACTTTTGGGCTGAAAATGTTGTTTTTTTGGACGAGACACATTGTGTCATCGTGGGAAGAAATCTTTTGAACAATACCTTGATGGTATATCATAGTTCAGACAAAGGAAAGATATGGAAACAATCAGTCAATGCGGAATCATTTAATTCCAGTATTGCTAATGAGTATCGAGATATAAAGGTTGCTGTTCTTTCTTCCAAAACGCTGATTGCATCTACGAACTACGGAACAGTGTTTTTATCAGAGGATGGAGGAAATACATGGGAAAAATCGGCTTCAATTGGACAAACTTTTTCCAACAGTACTTTAATTATGATTAATGCTAATACTGTGGGGTTAAGACGAACAGACGGCTACTATCTCAGCGAAGATAAGGGAAAGACATGGAATATTGTACCCGATTTCCCAATTACTGATATCATTACATCGTACATTATCACAATGAATGGAATATTATTAACAACAGTGGAAACGATGGAAAAGAAAGTATCATTATGGCGAATGACGGACAATGGAAAAAAAACTGCGTTAGTATTTTCTAATACTTCCTTACCAAGCGTTGCGCTTGCCACCATAAACAAGAAAGAAGAGATTATTGTATTGGGAAATGAGGGAAATTTTTCAGTCTATAAAACTACTAATCAAGGTATGTCTTGGGACACAGTTGCAAAAATAGATACGATTAATCTTCGGTTACTTCGTTTTAGATTTCTGACAAGTACAAGCGCAATGATAACAGCCGCTACTAAAACCATAGCATTGTTAGACACAGAAAAGCAATCTATTGAAATATTATCTTCTCTTTTAGTGAGTGAAGAAACAACTAGTATAGGTAGTTTTACTCAAAAACCCGATAAATCAATCGTATTTACCGACGGGAGTTATAACCGCATTACAGAGTCAAAAGACTGGGGAGCAACATGGAAACAACAACCACGTACACGAGGAATATCTAGTGTAGTTGCGTCGCATTTTGTCAATGATTCTATTGGTTTTCTCATGGGTGCAACTCAAAATCAAGGATTATATATGACTAAGGATGGTGGTAAAACTTATCAAATAATGGAAGTAAATTGTCAAGCCCCTTATACATCGTCCGGCACACGTTTCAGTTTTAAAAATCAAGATTACGGTATTATCAATTTCAAAAATTCTAATAATAAATTTGGCATTCTCATTACAAAAAATGGTGGGCAATCTTGGTACCCTCAATTTACTGACGGTTATATTCCACACGACCCAATATTAGTAAAAGGTACACCAGACAGCATGATTATAGCAGGCTCATTTACCGATAAGCAAGTTTTTATAGTTTCGAGAGATAATGCGAAAACTTGGAATACGATTACCATTGCGGATTCAATTGTAATCAGGGATATTTATGCTTTTGATGATAAAAACTTTCTTGTCTCTGCTATATCCATGAAAAGTGATTCACTTCGCATTGGCAGATTGTATAGAACATCGGACGGTGGTGCAACATGGCGTAATGTAATGCCATTATCTCAAGGAGTTGCTTTAACCATTAGTTATGGAAACAACCTGTGTATTGTTGGTGGAATAAGTGACAGTATCATCATGAGTAAAGATCAGGGCATAACATGGAAAGCGTATTGTTATTTGCGGCAAAAAGCAGATCCGGCACTTGAGCATCGTCTTTATCATTCTATTATTAGCGACGGTAATTACATTGCGGTTGGAGTAAAAATAAATAATCCACCACTTCCTCCACCGAATAAATCGGCATATCCGTTTATTATTCGTATCCCTATAGAACAAGTCATAAATTCGGTTGATGCAAAAGTCTCTGAAAATGAAATACCTTTGGATAAACATGAAATACAACTTAGAGAAAATCCAACTTCTATAGGAAGTACATTGAAATTTTCTACCAGTACTAGATTTAATCATGATGCACGAGTGTATATCTATGACCTAAAAGGAAAACAGTTGGAAGATATACATTCAATCTTTGATTTAGATAACAATGATTTCCTACATGGTTCTATAATGACAAATAACTTCATACCCGGAACTTATATTCTCATTATAGCTGATAACAACTCTATTGCAGGAACAACCGTTCATGTAACTCATTAATTATGAAGTAAAAATCGAAAATGAGAATCTCATTGTGCGAATCAGACTATTCCATTAACTGTTAAAGTAATCTATATATCATGAAAAATCTACTTATACTTTTAATTTCACTGCTTGTAGTCGTCGCAGAACTATACTCACAAGATTTACCATCAACATTTCTCATTAATTATAGCCTCGGCAGTATATTACGTCAATCTGATTATTCAGGGAACTCTGCTGTTATTGTTGGCGATAATGGCGTATTGTTAAGAATGTCAAAGAACCCCATAACGTGGGAACAACTTACCACAATAAAAGGCAATACATTTACAGATGTACTTTTTATGGACAGTATTCACTGCGTAATAGTAGGAAGGGATGATTCCGTTGGAAATTTCGCATGTTATTTTAGCGATGATGCCGGAAAAACTTGGAGAAAATCTACGATAAATAAAGATATAAACTTTGAACGCTCGGATTTTTTATTTTCTAACATCATCAAAATAGATTCTGAGAAATGTATTTCTATTAGCTCAGGAGGATATGTACTACTTAGTGAAAACAGAGGTCAATCATGGAAGTTTACAGAGAGAATCACTAATGAATATAGTCTAAAATCTACGACACATATAATGGGTAAAACCATTCTAACTTTTCGCGACACCCTGTTTTATAGAAGTAGTGATTTAGGATTAACATGGAGTAAACAGCATACATTACCTGTATCCGGTAATGTTGTTTCTTGTACCTTGCAAAATGATACAACAATGATAATTGTCCACAATCCAATAATTAACACTATTTATATAGTTAAATCGGTTGATTTCGGAGATTCATGGGTAATATCTGAAACGATAACTTCTTTGATCAATATAGTCAATGTTTTTTATGAAAGAAATACTATTTTTGCTCTCAGATCAGATAGCTTAAATGTACTTTATTACTCAGATAACAATGGGGAAGCATGGAAAAACATAAATTTAACATCTGCAAATGTTAGACAATTATCAGATATTCGGTTTATTGGTACTGATAGTGTACTTCTGATAGGAGGAGAACGATATATAGGATTGCTTACATTGCACAACAATATGGTAGAGAGTATCTCAGATTTATATAGTTTTTCTTCTGCACCACTAAAAACAATTAGAAACTTTAATAATAGACTTTGTTTCTTTGATTCGAAGTCCGAAAGTATTTGTTTTTCCACAAATAGCGGAGCAACTTGGCAAAAATCTGGTACTCTTGGTACAAACAGAATTGTCGATTTTTACTTCCCCACCCACGATAAAGGATTTGCTTTAGAGCATAAAACTCTCTATGGTTTACATAAGTCGCGTAATTCAGGAGACGACTGGGTACGCATGGAAGAGTCTGATGGCAAGTATTCTGCTCCATATGTAAATTATCGTTATTTTAGTTTTATTGATAGTCTAACTGGAATTATTAGTGTTATAGATGAAAACAACAGATATGCTATTCTTTTAACTTTTAATGGAGGGGATACATGGCAAAAAAGAGTGTTGGACTCAATGTTTAATGTTTATCAATGTCAATTACATCGTACAAATGAGGGAGATCTAGTATGTGCGGCTTCTGTAGTGAAACATAACAATGGCTCTTATCGTACATCCGAAGTGATAATCTCCCGAAATTATGGCATAACGTGGGAGAGAAAATATGTATCTGATTCATTGACAATAACAGATTTATTTGTAAATAATGAAAGAATTATTGTTATCGGATATAATCTAATGAAGCAATCGTATGGTGAAGGTTGTATATATGTATCATCAGATGGTGGGGAAGTATGGGAAAAAATCCTCATCGGAAAGAAATTACCAAGATTAACTACAATAGCAAATAATAACAACATCATTGTGCTTGGTGGCAGTGGTGATAGCCTTATTATTAGCGATGATTACGGTAAAACATGGAAAAATTTTTACTATAGACCTACACACTATTCGTCAAATATTGAATATACTCTTACACAATCACTTATTGTTGATAACACATTGTTTGCTACAGGATTTACAAGTAATTTGCAAGATCCAAATCCAGTAACAAAATCTGCTCCTATAATGCTTAGAATTGAATTACCCGAAAAAATTACAAGTCTTGCTGATATTGAGAATAGTTATTCTTTTGCTAGCGTATGGATATTTAGCATCAATCCTAATCCTGTTACGAAGACTTCTATTATTTCATTATTTTGTGAACCAACAATGAAAGAAAGTTTTTCAGTTGAGTTATATACATTACAAGGCATAAAAGTTGCTGATTTGACTGAATCAGTACAAATATCAAATACAGGACACGGTACTGCCGAAATTAATGTCGGCGATTTATCAAGTGGCATGTATTTATTAAAGGTTTCCAACTCACATACGACCCGAACACAACTTACTGCCATAATACGGTAATTTATTTTTTTAAAAATAAGTAGGCATAGAAGAAGCTAGTAAATTTCCTCTACCATCTTTTTTCATAGACGAACTTTTCTTCATGGAACGTGCCGTCTTTTTTCTTCATACGTACATATAATATCAATTCTTTATTATGAATTTCCATTGTTAATCCATTAAAATAAAAGGCATTGTTTTGACGCACAAGAAATGGGAATGTAATATATTTATCTTTTTCCTCCCATCCGATAAATTCGGGCGTAAAATGTTTTACTTTGAGATAAATTTGCCCTTCTTTTTCGGATAACTCCATAATTTCATAAAAAATATTTTTTCCTTCTTTTATTAAACGGAATGTGCCTATCATTGCTCCGGCTTGCGGGGGCGACCATTGCTCTTCGACAATACCACCCAAACCATTGCCCTGCCATAATCCCGCAAGAAAGGTAAACTCATCAAGAGACATGGAAGAAGTTACCGTATCGCCTGCTATGGTATGTTCCGTCAGAAATTGCTGACCCATTGTGCTCATTGTGAATGCTCCAAACAGTAAAAAAAGTGAAAACAAAGACACCGGCTTCATCATGACTTTCGAGAAAGTTTACATAAAAATTTTGCCACAAACTTAACAATTCGTAAAATTGCAACCAAATTGTAAAATATTTTCTTGCAAAACTATGAAAAATGAAGTAGGCAGACGACATAAATTTGTGCGCGAAACAGTTCTTTCCATGACGGTCGCCGATTATGCGGACTCGCAGTCCACCACCGCAGCAGCGGTATATGCTTGGGAAGCCGGCAGACGCTCCGTGCCCCATTCCATTATTGAATCCTTAGCAACAACCCACGGTATTTCAGCAACTTGGATGCTCACAGGTCAAGGTGAAGTATTGTCGGATAGAACTCAACCGACTATCAAAAATAAATTAGACACAGTCGGCGAGCTGCGTTTTCACCTTGATGCCATGCAAGCTTTACTCAACCGTTTAGAGCAAGAACAAGAACCGCAAATGGAAAATCAACCCAATAATGTCTATTATCTGCCGATGCTCTCTTCGCGCGTGAGTGCCGGTATGCCGGTGGGTGTGGAAGATGCTTTTGAGCAAATAGACCTTATGGAAAAACTTGTAGAACATAAGGGCAGTATGTGTGTACTTACCGTTGTTGGTGATTCGATGAAAGATGCCGGTATTTGCGATGGTGATATGCTGATTGTGGACACCCAAGCCGAGCCAAAACATGGACATATCGTCATTGCCAAGGTCTATGGTGAATTGACGGTGAAAAGACTTCTCATCCAAGGCAAAAAGAAAGTATTGCAAGCCGAAAATCCTCTTTTCGCCAATATTGATATTACTCCCCACACCGATATTGAGTTTATTGCAGTGGTGAAACATTGTATAAAAAAATTATGAGCCGCCATAACTCGTTCATATCTTCGGTGTGCAACACTTTTCCATAAAGTGTGTTATTTTTTGTATTACCGCATACTCTTACTATGAACGAGGTTTTCTATGATGACATATATACGTATTCTTCTCGTCAGCACGGTTATTGCAGCGCAAGCACTTACTCTGAATGCACAATCACTTTCCGTAACGCTGAAAAGTACAGCATCGTATCCGCAGCTTTCCGCGGATTTCTTTTTACTTGATAAAGACGGATTCCCTTTGAGTCCGGTTACCAAAGACGATATACGCATTAGTGAAAATGGTACGCAAAAAAATATCGTCTCACTGACATGTCCCCCCACCAATCAACCATTGCCTGTATCTGTGGTGCTTACCTTCGATGCTTCGCTCTCCATGGAATTTTATGGAGGCAGCCGTTTTGGTACAGGTGATAATAATTTGACTATTGCGCAAAAAGCAGGTAAGGCATTTGTCCAAGCATTTCAAATGCCGCCATCGGAATGTGCCATCACCTCATTTAATTCGCGTGCATATCTTAATACTGATTATACCACCGACAAAACCTTGCTTACCCAAACAATTGATGCCCTTACTTTAGATTATCAAACGCGCTATACTCCGGCATTTTTGGATGCACGAGCGGGTGCTATACCAATTGCTGTGCGAGGACAGCATACCCAAAAAGCTATTATTTTTCTTACAGACGGAGATAACAATGATTTTTTTGATCCTCAAAATGTTATCAATGCTGCCAATAATGCTGGAATAAAGATTTTTTGTATCGGTTTACGCCTTCCTCTTAGTGCAGATTTACGTTTTATTGCTCAGCAAACAGGCGGCGAAGGATTTTCTAATGTAACCACAACAGCACAAGCCGAAGCCATTTATCGTCGAATTGTTCAAAAAATACAAGGATATGCACCATGTGAACTTATATGGGAAACATCAGGGTGCGAACAACAAAAAACCGCAATTATTGAACATATTCCCACAGGTCTCAAAGATACAGTTCGCTATACAATTACCCCCTCACAATTAGCCCAATGGAATATTTCACCGTTAGGAACACATTTCGGCATAATTAATAATCCCGCAACGAAAGATACAACCGTCTATCTTAAAGCACAAAATAATGCCATTACTCTTGAAAAACTCACGCTAAATAATCCATTTTCGATTATCAGTCCCACAGTATTTCCAATCACAATTCCCGCAAATGACAGCATTCCCATTATTATACGATTTATTCCTACCGACACCAAATATACGTATGCAGAATTAATCCCTGAAGGAACGGGATGTAATCAAGCAATAGGATATTTTTCCGGAGGTTCCGCAGCACAAACACCCACGCCACCTACATTGCAAGTGATTCATCCCAATGGATTTGAAAAATTTCTGTGGAAAACAGATACGGTCATCCGTTGGCGCGGCGTTTTACCGCAAGACACTGTCACCTTAGAATATAGCATAGACAATGGAACAACATGGATTCTTATTTCCGATAAAGCTACGGGATTAGAGCATCCATGGACTGTACCTGCAACGCCAAGTAAACAATGTCTTATGCGTGTCACACAGCAAGTAAGAAACGGATATATTCCCTATGCTTCAATTCGATTAACTTCAGGTATTAAAGATATTCTGTTTTCACCGGATAATACAAAACTTTATATTCTCACGGAAGATAGTGTCGTTCGTCAGCATAATACCAATAATGGTTCGAATAATTATGCCGTCAATAATGCTAATGCGCTTTTTATAGGAATAAACGGTGACGGTTCTCATCTTGCTTATACCACTTCACCACAAAACAGAGTAAAATTATATTCCAATATGGGTATTTTCATAGCCAATCTTGGTTTACAATCTACAAATGCACGGCGTCCCGTCTTTATCGGCAGAGATACCATTATTTTCGGTGCCGTTGGTTCTTTTTCGGGTATTGTCAATTTTACCACAGGCAACATGGGATTCGTACGTACTATTAATGAACCGGGAATTATTGAATGGAATGATGTAGCAGAAACAAAAGCACGGTATTTAGCTGTCAATCCCTCACAAAAAGTGGTTACCATCTATAATATGCGTAGAAATAATGTATTTGCTGACAGTATCCGAATTATGCAGCAAAATACTCCCATACGCGGCGCAATTGCCAAAGATGCTTCAAGTGTGCTTGTGACCGATAATATAGGAAACGCATATTTTACCTCTTTGACAAATAGACAAACAATAATACTGTCACAAAAAAATATGTTTTCTACGGGATATGATCCACAAGGAACATTTATGATTACAGGCGGATTACAACAGCAACGCATAGTGAATGGACAATCACAAAATTATGCCGAAGCCGTATTATATTCCCCCACAGGAGGTATTATTGGTATATTAGATACCCACACGCATACAATTACATCGGTTATTGTCAGTAAAGATGGAACAATAGCAACAGGCGGAAAAGACAGTATTGTCTATTTATGGAAAATACAAATGCCTCAATCGGATATTTCGGATAATCTTTGGGAAATTGTTGCTCCTCAACTTACGGTCAATTCCATATTCATGGATTCCGTTATTATCAATATTGGAAGTCGAGACTCACTCGTAGAAAATGCCATCACAAATACAGGCGAGGTGGCAGTACGCATATCTTCCGTAACGATAAGCGGTGCGAATACTACAGAATTCAGTAGAACAATTATATCACCCTCTTTACTTTTACAGCCGAATGAGTCGCTGGCTTTAGAATGTAATTTTTCACCCACGGCTATTGGTAAGCGTGAAGCGATTATTACCGTAGAAACACAAGATAATTATACGGCACAGGGAATAATCAGCGGCGAAGGCATTTCCCTTTTATTGGAAAATCATCCTCCTATTGATTTCGGTAAACGTTTTCTTGGGGATACTAAAGACACCATTATTACCGCTGTCATTCGTAATATTGGTACTATTGCCGTAAATTTTGCTGCACCGCGTTTCTTAGCACTTAATCCTAATAATGTACCTTTTTCTTTTATTCAATCACCGGAAAAATTTACTCTTAAAAATCAGGATTCCATTGAAGTAAAAATACGATTTTCTCCCACCAAATTAGGGCAAATTACTGCATTATTGGAATATGGTTTTGATAAAACAGGCAGCCCCATACGAATACCCGTATTTGGAGAAGGAATATGCAGTAATGGAGCCGATTCATTAATTGTCACATCCAATGCACAATCGGTTGCTCCGGGCGATACTCTCACTGTTGCGCTTCGTTTGCATTATCCGCCGAATGCAATACAAAGTGCGACACGCCCCTATCGTATGACCATAGATTATGATACAACAGTGTTACGACGCATTACGCCGGATGCAGATCAATTCGATACACGATTGCAATCAAGCGATACCGTCCAATATATGCGTTTTCTTGTCATGCTCGGAAAAAGTGATACTGCCTCTGTCAGGGTTTCTTCCTTTGATTGGGGCGAATATTGCACTAATGCTCCGGCAATAATTCAAGGAACTGTTCCTGTAGAAATTTGTTATGCAGGCGGGAAACGTTTATTTAACCCCGATGGAAAACTTATAACCGGCATTTCACCGAATCCGCCGAATGAACGAAGTATTATTCATTTTTCTACAAATGAAACAGGGATTACGCATATTACAATTACATCGTTAATTGGTGAACATGTGGCAACAATATTACAGGAATATATTCATGCGGGTGAATATTCACTTCCTTTACCTTTAGATACACTCACAACTGGAATATATTTTATGACAATTACAACACCGACACAACAGCAATCATTATTGTTTTCGGTACAGTAAAAACAATAGAGTAACCAAATATTACAGCTTTTATAATATTTTTTGTAAAAAATGTATTCGTGAATTAATTATTTCTAAAAGTATAGGACGTGTTATACGAGCGTCAAGAAGAATATCGTTGGGGATTTCCTCTATAGTTTCCTCAAATAATGCCAAAGAATGGAACACAGGTCTGTACACGAGTTCCGTCAATAGAGGTGATGATACAAGAATATGATTGCGAAAAATTGTATTCGTTCCTGTCGAAATATTTTGGAATAACCCCAAGGCACCATGATCAATAATCCAGAATGTAGAGTGCTTATCTTTTACGATATTACAGGCACTTATTGTTCTATCAACATTGATAAAGAAAAGGTCAATAGTGAATAATTGTTCTAAGAGTTCATAACTGATAGTGGCAAATTCTTGGGCATGAATTTGTACCGCTTCCTCAATCGGAATAATTCCTAAATTCCATCCATAGCTTTTTTGCACAATATCATCAAATTCATCCGTTCCGAATGTCCAAGGGAAATTTTGGGGTATTTCAATCCAATGCACATCAGGAACTTGCCAACCGATGCGTGATGCCACCCGATTCGCAATGAACTCTGCAATAAGACTGAGAGGACCATTCCCGGCACCCCTCATTTTAAGAACATAGTTTTCAAAGTTCTCCGTTTCGATAAGAACAGGAAAAGAACTTCCTATATATTGCTTTACAAACCTTTGTAACTTCATAAAAATAAGAAGATAAAAAAACAAGTCTATATTTGACGCTCTTTTCCTAAGTAAAATAACCAACACGAGCTAAATATAAATTATTTATTGCTTCTTATTTTCTATGAGGGTAAAAAAAGTACGAAGTGGCTTGCTCATAGTATTCTACGGCTTTTTTATGCGAAAAAGTTCAACAATATTGTGATTGTGAAGTATTTCCTCACCCGATGATACTCGCCTTTTTCTCATTATTTCTACTTTACAAAAAAGGACATTTGGTGCAAAGTAAAAATTTCGGATTGTTGTACTCACCTTATTGCTGTAATACTGTATTGCCCGAACATGCACCGTTGAAAAATTACCGGCTGACGTTGAAATCGGATACTCTATTTCTTGAATCATAGATGTATCTGATTCTCCTCTATCTTGAGGAGATCCTTTTGTTAAGGGTGCGATAAGAAGTCTGCGTGTAGAATTGACTCCGCTTTTATATTTGGTATATGCTATGGCATTTTCATTAAAGACATAGTATAATGTATCCGCCGACGTCGAAGATATATTGCGTTCTTCCACTTGCAAACAAGAGCCAAGATTAGGATGAGGATAAGCACGATTAAGAATTGTTGTAACAGTAGTATCTTCAAATATCTTCACAGTTTTGTCATTTGTATCTGTGAGGATTGTCCTTTCCTTATAGAAATATTGCGTACCGACAGGTCCGTCATATAAATAATCCGCAACAGAACGTGAAGCAGTATTCGTATTGGTCGGGGCATCATCATTGCTGCAACCAAGAAATAAAATAATGGTTAGAGTTAAAAAGATGTGTTTCATAGGATTCTACTTATGGTTTTTTTATACGAAATAGTTCTATACTATACTCTTCCAATTGCTTTTTTCCTGTTAATGTACTTTGTTCAATAAAACGTTGAATCTTACACACCAAGACTTTCGGAGTAAAATAGAAATTTGCTGTATATTTTTCATTATTATTTTCTCTATATTCTTCTGCAAGTACATGAACTGTTGAAAAATTACCCGCAGGAGTCGTCATGGGTACATCAAGTGCATGAATTTTTGCATTATTGTTATCATCTACATTTTGTATAGTTCCTTTTTCTATGGGTCCTATAAGTATTCTATCCATACCAGGACTGCGATCCATATAGACAATCTCATTATTACTTAGTGAATAATATGCAGTATCAAGATAGTCATGAAATTTTCTATATACAGTCACTTGCATACAATTGCCAAGTATCGGGTGATTATATGCACGATTGAGAATAGTCCACACTATGGTGTCACGACCTAGTATTCCCGTCCTGCCATTGGTATCGGTTCTAATTCCAACTTGACTATACCAATATTCCGTACCGACAGGTCCATCAAGCATATAATCCGCTATAGAACGTGAAGCAGTATTCGTATTGGTCGGGGCATCATCGCTGCCGCAACCAAGTAAAAAGATAATAGCAAATATCAAAAAGATGTGTTTCATAGTATTTTATCCTTTGTGAGATTTATCAATAATACTTTAATTTGTTCGTATCAATAAAAAAAATATGGGAAATTTAAGGAGTTTGTACTTTTACAAGTTCCGAAGTCACTTTTTCTAATTCTTTTGCGCCTTTCCAATTGATTCTATCATATAATTCCTCCATTTTGGGCATAAATACACCCGGTGAAAAATATTTATTTTCTATTACTTTTGTTTTAGCATACGATATCTCAGTTCGCACATGAACTGTTGAAAAATTACCCACAGGAGTTGTAATGGGTACATCAAGAGCATAAATTTTTGACATACCTACGCCACCTTCACCTAATTCCCCTATATCCTGCAAGCTTCCTTGTTCGATTGGTCCATTAAATAGTTTTTGAATAGTCTCAGTATTGCTGATAGCTACAATAGTATTATTACTCATTCCAAAATAAACAGTATCAATAAAACCGGCAACAGATGGGGAAAATTGATACCCGGTTAGGAGACATTTTCCAAGAATAGGATGATTATATGCACGATGAAGAATCGTAAGAACTATTGTATCGCGATGCAACAGTTGAGTTTTACCCTCAGCATCGGTGAGCGTACGCTCTTGACTCATCCAATATTGCGTACCGACAGGTCCATCAAGCATATAATTCGCTATAGAACGTGAAGCAGTATTCGTATTGGTCGGGGCATCATCATTGCTGCAACCAAGAAATAAAACAATGGTTAGAGTTAAAAAGATGTGTTTCATAGTATATTCCCTTATCATATTGAACCCTTCCAAACCAAAGAAGTTGAGTGTTTGTATATTTACAACAACTTACACTTACAAAACAACTTCCGAACATGATTTTAACAAAATTACAACAAAACCACTGAGTAACAATATAATCTGAAATTTTTAACGAAACACGTATCGTCTTCCACTCTCAATATTCTTCCCTCCATCATCGCATCTTCTTTGCTCCGAGATAGAGATGGTATTCCTTTTATTGTTATTCTGCTAAGTTTGACTTTTATCAATTTACCGAGAATAATGGGGTTTAAGAATATCCATTATGATATCTACGGACTTTCCTGCACTATAATCATCGATATTCACACATCCTAACACTTCTCCTTTATTATCAAGAACTATATATTTACACCCGAAATATGATGCTTGATACTCATTCCACGATTGTTTTGCTCCATTTATGTAATAATCATAGTCGGGATTATCTTTCTTGAATTTTTCAAATTCCACTTTACGAGAACAATTGACAAAAGACACATATAATAAAGTGCTGTCTATATTACTTTTTTTTGCCTTTGCTTTAAGGGAATTGAATATGAGCTTGCACTTTACACATTCACCCAATGAATTCAACTCAACTATGGCAAATCGTTTTTTCCCTTTGAATTGCAATAATAAGTCTTCATTTTTTTCACCGGCTGACACCGTGAGTACAAAGACGGTCATTAGTACTAATGAGGCAATAATTTTGATGTGTCTATTTTTCATGATTATGCTTATTGTAGTGGATAAAAGCTCATAACCCACCCTTCTTCATCGGTGGCGACAGTACTTATTGCAGAATGAGAATGTGGGTCATACCCCACTAGAGTTTCTCGTTTTTGAGGATTATTCTCAAGGCGATATGAGGAAATCAATTGACCAAGTGAATTATATTCCTGTGCAACATATTGGTATGTGTCACGATTGATAACTTCAAACATAAGGACAATAATATTGCCACTGTTTTTTGAAGGTAATACATTTGTCATAGTAATATAGCCACCTTTTTCAGAGATAATGCTATTTCTATTTTTAGGAGGTATGAGCGCTTTTTGGACTTCTGCCACTCTGCGAACATTGACAAGGGGGAAACTACGAATGGCATTATTATCAGTAAACACAAAAATACTGTCAATATAAGGATGAACTACATACTCATTCTCTCCGGCAACACACAGATAACTTTCTCCATTTTCGCTATAATACTTGCTTTTATAATCATGCAGCTTCGTTTTTTTTGTTTCGACTAATTCACCCGATTGATCTATCTTGCAAAACACGGGGATTTCATTAATTATATTTACATCTTCATAGAGCTTGTATGTTACAAGTTGATAATTATACCAGTATTCATTCTTCTTTCTATCAGAAAAGCAAAATGTCCATAATGGCTGATTTACCACTATCGTGAATAGTGTATCAAATTTAGTTGGTAAAATCCATGTTACTGTCTTTCTTTGATTATATATATTGTAGCGCAGTATTCCATTGAAATTTTTTGTTATGAGATTATTAATATTATCCAAACGTTTTTTGTCTGCTACGGCAATGGAAATCATTACACCAATATGAAGTATGGAATCATTTTCAAACAGGATATTTGTATATTTCTGTTTAAATGATTTTGCGCGATCTTCTTTTGAAACAGGTAGTATGGTATCATTACCGAAAATAACATTTTTTTTGCCCAAGATAAATGGTTTAACAAAAGATGGGCGTTTTTCTCTAAATTTCTCAATATACTCTTTAGGCAAATTGTATGGCAGTTGATTAGAAAAATAATGCAGATATGAGTTATACCTATCTAAATTTTTATTATAATGTACTTCAAAAGAGTCTAATAAATCATCATCATATCGAAATTTTGCAATACTTTTCCCATAAGCATTAAAAACTATACAATGATGTTCATCATGCGTTAATGCAATAAATTTTCTTGAGGGCGATGCTACACATTTCCTTACTGAACTAATCAAATCTGAGGAATCTTCTTGCAAAGTGATGCGATTCGTCTGTGCAAAAGCGATAGATGATACGAAGAAAAATAGTATGATATACATAATTATACATATAGGTTTATAGTTTGAGGAGTTAGGGATTGTAAATCTAACTCCTCAATCAGAAAATTAGTTATAATTTATTCAGCCGGAGCAAAATCACCATTACTTGAAGGTTCGGGAGGAAGATTTCCACCAGATACTTGATCATTAAACCAAACAAATCCACCTAAGTCCTGATAGCACATACCACCTCTTTAATAGGTACTTCTATCAAATGACGCTTCCCGAACAGGTAATACATATCCTTGTTTAACAGATGCAATATACGAAGTTCTGTGTAAAATACGACTAATTTTACTCTAATGAAATCAATGTACTACCAGTCTTGTACTATACCAATACTCATTGAAAAACGTTGCTGAACTCTTTCTGTTTGAAGCGGGTTATATATCGCCGAATATTGAAGTATTATTCCGAACATTTTCCAAACCTTACTACGGAGTTCATGCTCAATCATCACATTCCAATGAACTGGTATTGTCATTGAACGACGAATGGACGAACGAGATAGAAAGGTAATAGTGCTATCTAAGTATAATTGGCTATCGAAAAGAAAGTCAAAACCAGCTGTTTGTTTAAAACCTTCTTTGATAAATCGTGTTGAAGGATTGTCTGTTTGTTCACGATGCGCATCTGCGCGGATTTGTTGTAAATTTATGCCGCCACGTAATGTAATGAATGATTGAGAAAATCGAATATCTTGAGCTAACCCTATTGTTTGTTGTGATACTACAGGATCCCATAGTTTCATAGTTCTTAATCGTTGTGTTTGTGTTAACCGATATGACTCCGTCGGTTGAGTACGTAATGTAGCAGATATAAAAGGATCAACTTTCCATCCAAGTAAAAAAGTTATTGCTGACTCGCCTAAAAAGTCATTATCTGTTGATTTAATATATCCTTCAGGAAACAATTCTGAGCGTTCCTGTTGCGCCCCAATATTGATACGTATGTGAGAAGTAAACTTTATTGTTTTGGGTAACTCATATAATAATCGAAGTGTAGTCCCAATTTTAAAATCAAAAGAATTCTTTTCTCCTTCTTTAAGATCATATACTGAAGATTGAGCAAACGTCAGGTTCGTATTTAGATTTTGAATAATGGACTTGTCCTCAGTTTGAGACAAAGAAATATCTGCTTTCAGAAATACAAACAGTAGTATAAGCAACCTTAATTCCACAATTTTATATGGATTTATTGTATTAACTTGAAATGGGAAGAGTATTTTTATAAAGAAACACGTACTAATTGCCAACGCTTTGTTGGATGCTTGGCAAGTAATATAAGTGATTTTTCATGATTATGAATCAACTTTAACTGAGTGTATTTCGATAGCCGAGAAGTAGAAATTTTGTATTCATAGACTTCGTCTT
>JAFLBY010000057.1 GCA_017302855.1 Candidatus Kapaibacterium sp. | reverse complement strand
ATGTTCATTGCTTATTCGGCAGATGCTATACCCGGAGATAGAGTAACGAATACCGAATTGCCGACAGAGGAAACTGGTATTTACTTTGAAATCGTACCGACAAGTGTTCTCAGCAATACGCTCTATCAGCCACAGACTCTCGGTTTCACAGAACAAATTGCCATCCGAAATTTAGATAAATCTCTTACTTCTGTGCAAGAACAGCCGGAAACAAGCTCTATCATCATTCGCCCGAATCCGGCAAAAGATTATATGACAATAGATTTTGTAACCAATCAAACAGGAAACGTGTCTGTGGATATAGTGGATCAATTAGGCAATATCGTTCTTTCTCATACTGTTCTCGATGCGAGTTCTCAAGAAATTATGTTATCTTTGAAGACATTATCCGCCGGTATGTATTCAGCAAGAATACAACAGGGCAATCAGTTCATAACAAAATCATTTGTCGTAATTAAATAATGTCTTTACTTATATAGTATTTAGCAGCATATTCTACGGTCGAGCATTGAACAGATGCCCGACCGATTTTTTTGAAACTAACGAGCAAACTTATAATTTGTTACAAATAGCGTGGAGTTATTATGCAAAAAAAATTACTCATTCTGATTGCCGTTCTTTTGGCAATACCATCCATCGCCAGCGCAGGTATCTATGGTACCATTGAAGGGAAGGTGCTGGATAGTAAAAAGAAACCACTTGCCGGTGCAACTGTAAAAGTTCTCGGGACTAAACGTGGTGCAAATACCAAACCAGATGGTACTTTCAAAATCAATAAACTTGATGCTAAAAGTTATACACTTGAAGCAAGTTTTATCGGTTTTAAACCTACGAAATATGACGTGACCGTTTCTGCGGATAAAACTTCAGAAGTGACCATTGTACTTCGTGAAGAAAAAGTAAAAGAAACGGATATAGTTGAGATTATTGGTTTTAAAGAACTAGTGAACCAAGACGTTAAAGGTACAAACCGTGAACGTAGTGGCGCAGACAATACAAAAATCGCTGTGGAATCTGTTCAAAATGCTGTTGCACTCGCAAGTGGTGTTACCCTTGATGCCGGTGGTTTCGTTATGAGGGGGTCACGTCCTGAAAATACACAAGTTCTTGTAGATGGTCAAAATATGTCAGACCAATTCACCGGTGGTTTTGGTGCAAATGGTACCAGAACTGCTCCAACTGTATCGGCTTTCGGCGTTGAACAAGTACAAGTTATCTCCGGTGGTTTTTCTGCTGAATATGGTAATGCTCTGGGCGGAGTTGTCAATACTGTGATAAAAACAGGGAATACCGACAATTATGAAGGTCTTTTCCGTTGGAGAACCGATATTCCTTCATTATGGGGCAAAGCTAATAATGGTTTGCAATTTATGGGAAGAAATGAAAATAACTTTGATGTCAATTTTGGTGGACCATTACCCGGAATGGATGGATCTACATTCTTCATATCAGGTAGAAATTCTTATTCAGAATTTGACAATAATGGTATTGGTGTGATTGATCCTTGGGGGAATAATCTTGGTCAAATACCGAATGATCAATCGTGGATTAATAATTTAACGGGACGTGTTAAACTCGCATTTGGTAACTTTAACTTGGTATTTGGTGGTCAACTGGGTATTACCTCGAGAGAATCTCAAGGATGGGCATGGCTTTATGCTACAGGTCCGCAAGTATTAAATTTACGTCAAGAAAATGGTCGCACTGTGGGTGATACAAATTTTGCTATTCAAGAAAGATTGGCAAAAAATGCTGTTGTGAATGCTTATCAGAATAATCTTATGGCACGTATTAATCAAGTTATTGATGAAAATAGTTTCTTCGAAGTTTCGGTTTCATATAATCAAAACAATACAGAAATTGCCAAAAGATCGAATTTTGATAATCCCGGCTTCTTTTCCGGTATTGATGTATATGAACCATTAGATCGCCAAACTTTTGAAAATGGTGCTATGATTCAAAATAAAGCGAATAAAGCAATTGATGTTTATGAGGGTGATGAGGGTGTGAGAAATCCGATAACCGGTTTTTTTGAAGGACAGACAGACAGAACATCATCCAGAAATCCTTATGGCAGAGCGCAATTTTTTGATTATACGGGTAATGAAAGAGCTTTAGATTTTCGTTTTCAGAATTATATACGCGTTGATGGTAATTATAATCTTGATATACAAGCCGGCGAAGTTAGTCATAAAATCAAAACGGGCTTTGAGTTTAACACATTCGAGATAGAGCGATTTAGCAATAGCTTGCCATGGGATGAGAACGGTTTTTTTGATGTCTATACATCTCGTTTTGATGGTAATGTGTATGCAGACGAAAATAAATCAAGCTTTTTCTACAAACAAACAAGTACTCCTTATAATCCATGGGATGCTGCCGTTTTTATTCAGGATCAAATAACCTACAAGGGAATTGTTATCAGCCCGGGACTTCGTTTTGACGGTTTTGCTGCGAATGTTCGTCACCGCGTAGATTTCTCAAAATTTGCCCGCATTGACAGTCTTAATACATCAGCGTTTGCCGATACCAAACCTAAATTTATGATAAGCCCTCGTATTAGTGTTGCCTATCCAATCACAAAACGTTCAATTATAAATTTATCGTACGGTATTTATTATCAAAAGCCATTGTTCCAATATCTGTATGATGGTTTCGCAACATCTATTGCTAGGGGTAATGTACAAATCGGTAATCCTGATTTAGATCCTCAGCGAACAAATCAATTTCAAGTAGCGTATAATTTGCAATTAAGTGATGACTTCGCATTTGACTTGACCGCATATTACAAAGATGATTATAATCTTGTTGGTTTAGCGTATGTAGCGGATACTGAAAACCCATATTATTTGTATTCCGGTGGTGAATATGGTTCTTCACGCGGACTTGAGTTAACATTCAGAAAAAGACCAACAGATCACTTCGGCTTCGATATTAACTATACATTGGCATCAGTAACATCAACATCAACAAACGCTTCAGATAATAGTAATTTACCCTTAGATATCTTCACGTTAGAACGCGCAGTTCCTCTCACTGATTTTGCAACCAATTTTGATAGAAGACACACGATCAATGCAATCGTGAATTTTGTGTGGGCAAAAAATGAAGGACCTTCAATAGCAGGAATCTATCCCTTAGAAAATGTTGATATCGGTTTTACAGGAAGATACCGTTCCGGTTTACCGTTTACCCCTCTTAATGCAAGCGGTAATGCTATTGGTGATAATAATTCAGCAAGACAACCGGGTCGTTTTGACCTTGATGTTCGTTTTTCGAAAGCATTTATGTTGGCTGATTGGTTTGGCGAAGAGTTAATGGCTAAAACCCGCTTAGAGTTTTTCATTGATGTAAACAATCTTTTGAACTTAGTGAATGCAGTTGCCGTTTTCCCAAGAACAAACGATCCTCTTCAAGATTCAGACGGACTTAATCTCAATGCCGGATCTCTTAATGGTGATATATGGTATAAAGAAGCAAATGAATTTATACCTGAGTCCTCAGCACCGAATCAATTTGACGCAAACTATAAAGAACGTCTTTACAATGCAACAATTGATGCGAATAATGATGGAAAAAATACACTTGATGAAAAGTATCAAGGTTACTTGCAATACGTAAGTGATGTTCAAAATCGTAGAACTAATTTTCAAGCACCACGCCAAGTTTATCTTGGATTTATGATCAGATTCTAATATTAAGGAGATTAAATATGAATACTAAAATCAATACACATTTCCTCGCAATATTGGCGTTGATTTGTTTTGTTCCAATGGTATCTGTTGCAGACATTGACCGAACCAAAGGTAAAGAACAAGATGAAGAGATATTGCGCACACCATCCGGTGTTTATGATAATCAATTAAATAAAGTTAGCCGAATTTCATTCTATAATTCAAATTATGGTATATTTGGTTATAATATAGCACAAGGTGTGGGCGGAGGTATCTGGCCTCGCGGTACCACGAATCAATATATTTTTGCGGGTGGAATATGGTTGGCAACACAAAAGCGTACTAATCCCCAAGATTCACTAAAAAAGTTGTGCTTAATATCCTACAATCCTAACTCCGGACGTTCTTGGATGGTGCCCGGCAGAATTTCTGACGGTGATAATGTTCAGAACTCACAGATATTAAAATATCGAGTATATTTTTCGACAGATTTTAATCCTGTAACCGGCGTTCCTCTCAATCCCCAAGATGGACCTAATTGGCCTCTTTGGGACACAAAGGATTCCGAAAGATTAAAAGAGCGCCGCTATTTTGGGTATTATATTCAAAATGAAAATGACAGATCACCCGAAGATTATCCGAAAGGTCCCGCATTTATATCTCAAGAAGATATCTTTTCTACATTCAAAGATACTGATATGAGTCGTTACGAAGGTGGTGCCACATTAAGAAAACGTGAAGGCTATCCATTACGTGTTCAAACCGAACAGACAATTTATTCATGGGGTTTTGGTGATTTTAAAGATTTTATATTTATCAAATATAATATGATAAATACATCGAGCGATACACTCTATAATACATGGATTGCTCCGGTATTTGATGTGGATATTGCATTGACTTCCAATTCTCAAATTGGCGCTCGTAATGATAATGCACGTTTTGTGAATGAAAAAGAAAATTTTAATCTTGCTGTGCAATGGTCATTGGGTACTGCCGGTGAAGCAGGTCGCGGTTTTGGTTATTTGGGTTTTGATTTCTTGGAAAGCCCTGCCGTGTATCCCTATGTAAAAACTATAGTCGTTGGTAAAAAAGCACCTCCTAAACAAGATGAGGATTCATTAGTTCAAATCTTAATTGGTGCAACAAAGGACAGTATTGGTAGAATTCGTAAAGATAAACGAGTATTTTCAAATTCTGAGCAATTAGGTCTAAGAACATTTAAAAACTGGCCTATTGAAAATGACCCGCTAACGAATGAAAATCGTTATGACTTTATAGGTAAAGGCGAAAAAGACGGACAAGGCGAAGTCGGTGATAAGCGATTTATGATGGCGAGCGGTCCCTTCACTATGGAACCCGGCGACACTGCAAGAACGGTCGTTGGTCTCGTGCTTGCAAAAACATCAAAAGGTGGCGATGCTGATGGAACATTTGAGGATTTACGAGATTTAATTCGCATAGATTCTTTTGCTCAAACAGTATATGATAATAATTTTAAAGCACCAAAACCACCGGATCCGGCAAATATTCGTTTCCGTGGATTAAATAATGCAATTAAAGTACAATGGGATTCTACTTCAGAGTTGTCCTATGATGATCTTGAAAGAGGATTGGACTTTAAAGGATATACACTTTATCGTGCACGAAGAGATGATTTAGACACATTTGATCTCGACGTTCGTCCCAATGTACGCAGAGGTCCATTTGGTTGGAAACAAGTTGCACGATGGGTATTACCTTCTCCTTTTGCAAAATCAAGAATCAGCCCCAATTATGATAAAACCTTAGCACCGTTTGATTCATTCCGTGTTGTTAAGCAAATTAATCAAAATACTTATCATGTGCGTCGTTTCCCAACCGGGTCAAGTCTTCTTTCACCTTTTGGAATTCCTCCATGGAATAAATTATTCTCCACGTACAGCGATGCTGACTACGCGAAATATTTTGATGGAATTATAAAGGTTGAGGATGCATTCAAAGACAAAGCTCCTCAATGGAGTGCTACTTTTAATAGAGAAATAGTGCCGGATAGCAGTAATTCATCTGCATGGCCTAAAGTGAAAAAACGTGATATTATCTATGATATGGTATCAAACCGTTTGCCTGCCACAGGTCTTGCCCTGTTCAGAAAAACAACAGCTTCGCGCTATAATCGAATGGTTGATACATTATTCCAATTGCTGAATAAAGGGTATGCAAGCATTTCTTTTGCACAAATAGATTCGGGCATCGTAAATAATGCTAAGATTGCAAAAGAATATATTTTGCCATATATGGATTCGATTACCAATCACAGAACATTTATTGATGTAGGTGATGATAATCAAGATGGTAGCATCACATCTTCAACAAAAGTAGAAGCCACAGAGAAAATATTTAATAATGTTGACTATTATTATCGTTTACTCTCGGATGATGAAGGAGATTTTAAACAGAGCACAAATGCAAAACAAAATTCAGGCGTAAATGAGCAAAATCAAATAAAGGCATTAGCTTTAGCGGGTGGATTTGCAAAAGAGCCGAATTCCCGTTTCGATATTGAGTTTTTAGATAATACTCGACTTGGTGGTCTAAGTAATTTCCAATTCCATGTCCTTGACGAATCAAGATTTAATAAGCTCTTTATGAATGAGAAGGAAGGACATACTTTGCGTTTAGCGTTTGTGAACCGCCCATTCTTTGTTCGTCAAAATGTTGATGAAGATCCTTCAAAAGATACGCCGAATCAGACTCCAAATTTAGTTGATATTGGAGTATATACCTTAGGTTTTCAACTAACGGATGTAACAACAAATCAGTTGTTATTTGAAGGAAGTACAAGTTATGAAGATAGATTATGTAATCCTGATCTTAATAGCTTCTTCACAGAAAATGCAGCATTAATTCGTGATTCAGCCGACAATAGTGCCAGCACGAATGCATTAAGAGCTTATCCATATAAAGATGTCAATGGTAATTTAATTACAATCAGTGCACCTGATGGTAAAGGAATTCTCACTCGTACAGGTAATGTAACTACCCAGCCATTTGAATTTAACAGTTGTTATTCTTCGGAAATGAGGAACAATGCTCAACAAACATTAGCATTTTCTTTCGATTGGAATCTCAGCCAATATGGTGGAGTTATTCGTCCGGATACGGCATACATTTCAAAATCAAATGGAAATGTTGATACTCGAGTCGTAGCATCTTCAGCATTTGCAAAACAAATCAGCCAAGACTTACAGCCAATTGAAGTAGTATTGACCAGCACGGGAGTAGCGCAAAGAATCGAATTCGGTTCCGGTTTTAGACAATACAATTATGGTCCCGGCACATTTGAATTAGAGTTTTTGCCCGGTGATGTTGAGAAGAAATCAATTACAATCGGCTCATCAACAAATCAAACTACGTATGAAGTTGATGTGCCTTACTTAAATGTCAGATTAAAAAATATCACAAGTTTTAATCGCCAAAATAGAGATGGCTCAGTAACTAATTTCCGTTATCCGGAAACAATGCCACATGTAGATTTACCGATTGTTGATGGTGAGTTAAACGATAATCAAATGCCAATTTTATCATTTAATATTGCTTCCTTCGGTTGGTCGAATGTGAACACAAACTTCAGCTTAGCAACACGACGTTCGACAAGTGCGGGATTAATTGGCCAAGGCAGATATTATCTACCGGTAACAAATATGCCAACGGGAGCGAAAGACTCAATGATATATTTCGTCAATCAGATATCTGTGTATGGTGCTAAATTCTACCTTGATATGAGTGGAAGAAATCACCTCACATCGTCGAGTGGTGAAGTATTTACGGCTCCATCCATCGGTAAAACAAGTTCTCAGCGTGTTGATTTCCAACCCGGCGATAAAGTAGTTTTGAGTATGTATGGCGGTACACTTGGCTTGCCGGTGGACAGTGCTTACATATTAGTGAAAGTACGCCCCAATATTCCGGCAGAGAATGAAATCACCGATGATATGCTTAAAAATTCAGTGCGCGTCGTGCCGAACCCTTACTATGTAACGAACCAAAGCCAGAAATCCAGTTATGACAATAAAGTGTTCTTTACAAATCTGCCGAAAAAGTGTACAATTAAAATTTACACAACTTCCGGTGAATTAGTAAACACAATTGAGCATGATGAAGTGACTGCATTTGAACCGGATAGAGAATCAATGGATATCTATGATTTAAGTAATAAGAGCGGCAGACGTGTTGCCAGTCAGTCATTGATAGCACTCATTGAAACTCCTAATGGTGCTAAAACATCAATTCCATTTTCGATTGTTGTTGGTTCATTCAGATTAATTGATTAATAATTGAGGATACTTACTATGAAATCTTTATATAAAATTGCATTCATTGCATTATGTGGTTTTTTAATCACTCAAGACAGTAAATCGGAAACGACAATTTATCAAACATCACAGGGAGATATTACTCGTAGTGGGGTTGTTGGGGTCAGTTTTCTTAAAATCCCCATTGGTGCGCAAGCCGTAGCGATGGGAGGAGCATACACTGCAGTAGCTAATGATTTAACGTCAATGTTTTGGAATCCGGCAGGTTTAGCATCTGTGCAAGGCTATCAGGCTAATCTTAGCTATTCTCAATGGTTTGGCGGTTTTTCACATAACTTTGCTTCCGGGGTTTTTTCGGTTGGGGATTATCGCGTTGGTTTTGGATTAATATCTTTCGGTGCAAATGATATTCCTTTTACTACAATCGAAGATCCGACAGGCAGCGGACGAACATATAGTGTATCTGATGTGTGTTTAGTAACATCATTTGCCGGAAAAATCACTGAAGCATTTACATTTGGGGCAAATTTTAAATATATCAGTTCTGCATTTTCAAATGTCAGTTCCAGTGGTATTGCCTTTGATGTTGGTACGAAATATGAGTCCGATTGGAAAGGATTACGCTTGGGTTTTGTATTGTCCAATTTAGGTCCGGCTCAAAACTATGCCGGTCAGGACTTAAATCAAGTGAGAAATTTAGTGAATGGATTGAATGCTGCTCCGGTTGATTTCTCGCTTATCAGTGCGCAATATCAGTTACCATTAACATTCCGTGCGGGCGTCGGTATTGATATGATGAGTGTCGTAGATAATACGGACAATACTCCAATTGACGCAGATCACAGGTGGACAGTCGCAGCGGATTTTGTCACTATGGCGGATTCAAAAGAGCAAGGCGCTATTGGTACAGAATATGTCTGGAATAATCTGTTAGCGCTTAGAGCAGGTTACCAATTGGGTCATGATACATTTGGCTTTTCGGGCGGTATCGGTCTTAATTATACATCAGGTTTATTTGATGGTAAAATTGATTATGCTATCAGTGCTGCAAATGCTCAGATTGGTTTGATAAATCGGGTAAGTATTGGAATTGCACTAAAATAGTTTGTTCTAACTATGGAAATTTGCCGCCGTCACAAACAGTAACGGCGGCTTTTTTTTTGCACACCTTGTTACCAATGTTTCGTCACTCATTTTTTCATTCGTAAATTACAGCTGATTTACAAAAGCAACTATGGCAAAAAACGTTTCCAAAAAAAGTGAGCAAGCTAAACCGAGTATTCAGTCTCCGGTTAAAAAAACTATATCTATTGAAAATGCACGCGTGCATAATCTAAAAAATGTATCGGTACAGATACCGCGTAATGCGATAACAGTAATTTCCGGTGTCAGTGGATCGGGAAAATCTTCCTTAGCTTTTGATACTTTATATGCGGAAGGTCAAAGAAGGTTCGTTGAGTCTTTATCTTCGTATGCACGGCAGTTTCTCGAAAGAATGAATAAACCTGATGTGGATGCAATACGTGGTTTACCACCGGCTATAGCTATTGAACAAAGAGGGTTTTCAAAAAACGCTCGATCAACAGTGGGTACAACTACTGAAATCTATGATTTTTTACGACTTTTATATGGTAGAGTAGGCACAACCATTTGTACTTGCGGTAAAATAGTTCAAAAAGACACACCACAGTCAATTCAAAAATCAGTTCTGCGATCATGTGCAGACAGCAGGATATATGTGTTGTTTCCGTTTGTGAATGATGGAGTGCAAAGCACTGAACAACTTGTTAAATTACAGGGTCTTGGCTATGACAGAGTCTATCATTATCACAGAAAAGAAATCATTGACTTTGCCGATATTGATACCAAAGAACTTGTTGCTCACCCACAGCACTTCTATATCGTTGCCGATAGAGTCATTGTGAAACCTCATGACAAAGACGCAGTGAGCAGACTATTTGAGTCAATCGAAATTTCTCTCCGATTTGGTGAGGGCAAGATTTACATCCGCGATATTACGCTTGGTCTTGACTTTAAGTTTTCCTCAAAATTTGAATGTCCTGATTGCCATATTTCTTATACGGAGCCGGAGCCGCGACTTTTTTCTTTCAATAGCCCTTTTGGTGCATGCCGCGTATGTGAGGGCTTCGGACGCAGTATGGGTATTGATGAGAAACTTGTAATTCCTGATCGAGTGCGTTCAATTAAGGATTATGCAATAGCACCGATTAGTCCATCCGGATTCTATGAATGGTATGCCGGTTTATTAGAATTTTGTAAGCGCAATGGCATAAGCACTACAGTTCCTTATGCTTCTTTATCGCATGAAGAACAATCAAAGATCTGGAATGGTGATAAACAATATAGCGGTGTTAATGGCTTTTTCGCGATGTTGGAAGCCGGTTCGCATAAATTGCATTATAGAGTACTTGTAAGTCGTTATCGCGGCTATACTACTTGTAAAAAATGTGAAGGATCACGACTACGAAATTCTGCCCGAAGAGTGTTTGTCGGATCAACCTCAATGCATCAAGTTGTCAGTATGACATTAGAACAATCTCTGCAACATTTCACTTCGCTCACATTGACAGCTTTTCAAATGAAGGTCGTGGAACCTGTACTCAAGGAGATACGTTGGCGATTGGAATTACTTGTCGAAATAGGTCTTGGTTATCTCACACTTGATCGTTTATCACATACACTATCCGGGGGCGAGTCACAAAGGATCAATTTGGCAACATCATTAGGTTCTTCTCTTGTCGGCACTCTTTATGTTTTGGATGAACCATCTATTGGTTTACATTCGCGTGATACAGCCCGGCTTGTAGCATTACTCAAAAAATTACGCAATCTTGGAAATACCGTCGTCGTGGTCGAACATGATCCGGATATCATTAAAAGTGCTGATTTTATTATTGACATTGGTCCCAAAGCTGGAGAAAATGGCGGTACTATCACGGCAACGGGCACGGTAAATGAAATAGAAAAAAATCCTACATCGTTAACGGGGAAGTATCTTAGTGGCACTAAGCGCATTGCATTACCGCAAAAAAGAAAAAAAGTGGTCAATTCATTAGTGATTACTCAGCCCAGAGAAAGAAATCTCAAAGGCGAAAATGTCGTTATTCCATTAAAAATGATGACTGTGGTCACAGGTGTTTCGGGTTCCGGAAAGAGTACGTTGATACATCAAGTTCTCTATAATAATTTACGCTATCAAAAAGGATATACGAGCGATGGCCAAGTGGGAGCTTGCTCCGGCATCGAGAACTTGCATTTGATTGATAATGTAGAAATGATAGATCAAACACCTATTGGTCGTTCCTCTCGTTCCACACCAATAACATACACAAAAGCATTTGATCATATAAGGGAAATATTCGCCGATACACCGGCAGCAAAGCAAATGGGCGTGCGAGCCGGCTATTTTTCGTTTAATGTTCCCGGAGGTCGCTGCGAATCATGTGAAGGCGAAGGAAATGTGACTGTCGAAATGCAGTTTTTACCCGACATAACTTTGGAATGTGAAAGTTGTAAAGGCACACGCTATACGCGTGAAGCGAGAGAATTTACATACCGTGGAAAAAATATTGTTGAAGTATTGGGCATGACAGTAGATGAAGCGCTCGAATTTTTTCACGGAAATAAAAAAGTTGTTTCGCGGTTACAAGTGCTTGCTGATGTCGGTTTAGGGTATTTGCGTCTTGGACAACCATCATCAATGCTGTCCGGCGGCGAGGCACAAAGAATAAAATTGGCAACATATATTGATGATTCTTCAAATAATGCTAAGCATACACTTTTCATTTTTGATGAACCCACAACAGGGTTACATATTGATGATATTCAAAAATTGCTAACTTGCTTTCAAGCTTTAATCGAAAAAGGTAATAGTGTACTCATCATCGAACATAATTTGCATATTATTGCCGCTGCCGACTGGATTATTGATTTAGGTCCGGATGCGGGAGAAAAGGGCGGTTATATCATCGCCGAGGGAACACCTGAACAAGTTGCTAAAGTAAAAAAATCTTATACGGGAATAGCATTAAAGGAATTTTTGTCCAATTATGCTTAATATTATACAAAAATCATTATGACAGAGAAACTTAAATCCATTTCTAGAGTTGTCCTTGGTATAGCACTCATGGTTATGTGTGTTTATTGGTCGTTGAAAAATGTGGATTTAGAAAAAATGTGGAATATTTTGCAAAATGCCAATTATGTATGGGCATTATTATGTATTCCTATAGCATTGTTCTCCCATTGGTTAAGAGCCGTGCGTTGGAAAGCTATGCTCGAATCATCGGCAAAAACAAAGTTGATTGATTTATTTTCTGCGGTAATGGTTGGGTATGCCGTAAATAATTTTACTCCAAAGGGCGGAGAATTGTTACGTCCTTATGTGCTAAGTCGCCGGGAAAATATTCCTTTTTCTACGGTGATGGCTACTATTATTCTTGAGAGATTGTTCTTCGACATGGCAGCTTTAATCCTCATATTCTGTTGGGCATTATTGGCATTGCCTAAGCAAATATCTGCCGTTTATCCCGAATTTTCTTCGTCGTCTCTTGTTTCAGCTTTGGGGGTGCCATTTATTCTTGTGTTAGTCTATTTAATCGTATCGAGCGTTTTTCCTCAAGTGGTAGATATATTTCTACAAAAGACCATCAAAAGATTTTCCCATTCTTTATATAATCGTTTGCGCTCGATAAATCAGTCATTTGAAAAAGGATTTGTCATTGTGCGAACGCCATCTCAGATTATTAGAACATTATTGGACTCTGCGGGGATATGGCTTTGTTATATTTTACCTTCTTATATTATGCTGTTTGCATTTGATTTTCCTCCTCATGTCACACTCGGATTCAAAGATGCAATGCTACTTTTTGTCGTGGGCTCATTAGCGTATGTTTCTCCGGCTCCCGGTGCTTTAGGTGTGTATCATACATTGGTCTCGACAGCCATGGCACAATTATATGGAATTTCAACTGAACAAGGCTTGGCTTATGCAACAATGGTGCATGGGGTAAACTATGTGGTGACAATTATTGGTGGAATTTCTTTAGTACGTGAAAGTAAATATATTAGCTTTAAACGCTCCGAGAAGAATAACACAAATACTATTTCTTCATAATTTTATTAATTTTTAATTTCAGAAAATATGTTTACAAAAATACTTATCGCAAATCGTGGCGAAATTGCCTTACGGGTAATGAAAACGTGTAAAAAAATGGGAATTAAAACGGTTGCAGTCTATTCTGATGCGGATATTTCTTCTTTGCATGTTACAGAAGCAGATGAGGCAATCGCTATTGGAGGTACAACGCCAAGGGAAAGTTATCTGGTTATTGATAAAATATTGGATGCAGCACAGAAAACAGGTGTTCAAGCAATACATCCCGGCTATGGCTTTTTATCAGAAAATGCAGAATTTGCTCGCAGGACCAATGAACTCGGTATTGTGTTTATTGGACCTTCACCGGAAGCTATTCATGCATTGGGTGATAAAACCGCTGCCCGAGAGCTGGCAATACAAGCGAATGTGCCGATTTCCCCGGGCTCTGCAGGGGCAATAAGCAACCCGGATGAAGTGAAAATCATAGCTGAAAAAATAGGATATCCCGTGCTATTGAAAGCAGCAGCAGGGGGCGGTGGTAAAGGAATGCGCCTTGTTGAAAATCCCGAAGATTTATTAGCCGGCTTGGCATCTGCACAAGGGGAAGCACTTGCTGCATTTAATGATGAGAGGGTATTTATTGAAAAATATATTATTGAACCGCGACATATAGAAATTCAAATTTTGGCAGATAATTTTGGTAATATTTTATATTTTCCGGAACGCGAATGCAGTATTCAGCGCCGACATCAAAAAGTGGTTGAAGAATCGCCTTCAATGGCTTTAACCGATGAAATCCGCAGAAAAATGGGCGAGGCAGCCGCACGATTAGTTGCCACAAGTAAATATACTAATGCGGGGACTCTCGAATTTCTTCTTGGTCATGACGGTGAGTTCTATTTTATGGAAGTTAATACCCGTTTGCAAGTTGAACATCCGGTCACGGAAATGGTCTCCGGTATTGATCTTGTAGAGCAACAATTATTGATTGCGTCGGGTGAAAAATTGTCAATAAAGCAACAGGATATTGTCCCACAAGGTCATGCAATAGAATGCAGAATATGTGCGGAAGATGTTTTTAATGAATTTTTGCCTGAAACAGGTGTTGTGCATTATGTTGAAATGCCACAAGGTGATGGTATTCGCAATGATTCGGGACTTTTTACAGGTTATGAGGTTTCTGTTAATTATGATTCTATGGTTGCAAAATTGATTTGTTGGGGCGAAAATCGTTTGCAAGCTATTGAGAGAACAAAATATGCACTTGATAATTATCATCTTGCCGGGCTAAGAACAACTATACCTTTTTGCCGAGATGTTATGGACTCTGCAGCGTTTGTCGAAGGCAACTATTCAACTAAGTATGTGGAAGAACATTGGAATCCTTCGATTGTTAATAATGCAGCGCCCGTGATTACAGCGGCTGCGGCTGTGGGCAATCATCGTATAGAAATGCGTCGTAAACCGATTGTGTGATGATAATATGTAACTCATTTATAGGTTATGACTTATTACAACACATAAACTCCATTCATAAGGTACGTACATGAAAACCGGTTCATTTTTTATAGCTTTAATTTGTTTTTTTGCATTCTTGAGTTCCTCAATCTCTGTTCAAGCAGGAACAATTAAGATATATCCATTTGAAATTTCTGATGATAAAATTGACTTTGAAAGAGTGGATGTAGGCAAATCGCGTACAAGAAAACTGAAGGTTACGAATACGTTAAATGAATCGGTTGCACTTGAAAAGATTAATCTTCTCGATGATATTCTTGTGACACTTATTGGACAGCAGGTGATAAAATACCCAATCAAATTTGAACAAAAAGGTTCTAAAGAATTTGAATTTACCTATTCACCCAAAGTACCCGATACTATTATCGAAAAGTTAACCTTTACATATTCTATTGCCTCCAAACCATCACAAATTACAGAAACAGGGATACCTGTTACAGCAATGGCTATGGGAGTACTTTTGCGTCAACAGGAACTTGATTTTGGGGAAGTTTTTGTAGGCGATACTATAATTAAAAACATACTTATTTTTAATAAAGGCAATAAAGAAGCAGAATATAAAATTTTGGCTGTAAACACAACGAATATGAATTCATTTCAATGCCTTGCAAATGTTGGAGATATAATTTCGATTGCTGCCGGTAGTACTCATTCAATTCCATTTCGATTTACTCCGCAAAATGCAGAAAAAATATTCACAAAATGTAGCATGTTAATCTCGGATAATGCTACATTGGGCTATGAAGCTCTTTCAAATATTATTGTTTACGGCACAGGTAAAAATAGGGCAGCATTAACTCAATTACGTATGAACAATGAGTTTTCTGTCGCAATAGGAGATACTTTAGAATTACCATTGCAATATACATTTTCCAATATTTCTGCACTGAATAACATCATCACTTTACGTGGCACCGTTGAATTTCGTGATGGTGTTGTAGGGATTGTGCCTCATAATTCTGCTGAAATGAATACCCAAATTGATCATACTGTCATGAATGGCAGAAGAGTCGTAACATGGCAAATGATAATACCATACGCATCGAATGAGTTAAAAACAGTGCTGCCATTCAACATAGTCGGGACATTGGGCGTAGCTGACACTACGGCTATGAAAGTTCGTGTTTTGGAATGTAGAATTGATAATATTCCTGCTCGTATTGATGTCAAAGATGTTGATGCAAATATCACTGTCACCGGTTATTTGGAATATAATAACAGAAAACGTACTGTCCTTGCTCAAGGGCTTGGTAATGTTGTCATAACCATGGCGGATGCGATAGTACGTAATGAGTGCGTTATGCGATTTGAAGGTCTTAATCAACAGGCAACTTTGCAAGTATTTGATGCCTCCGGTGCGATTATTGGCTCGTTTATTGTACCTCAATTTCAATCGCCAACAATTTCAATACCTCATAAGTATTTCAGTTTTGGTACTTATACAGCGGTACTGTGGTATGGCAATCAATATTCAATTACAACATTTATTGTGTTACCTTAATACTTAGACTATGGATTATACTATACGGTTACCAAATTTTGAAGGACCCTTTGATTTATTGCTCTATTTTATACAGCGCGATGAATTAAATATTTACGATATTCCTATTGCCAAGATAACATCTGACTTTTTGGAATACTTGCGTTTTATCCAATTATTTGATTTAGAACTGGCAGGTGAATTTTTGGTGATGGCTTCAACGTTAATGCAAATAAAAACATTGATGTTATTGCCTCGTCCAATTACAGAACAGACATCAGAAGATGAAGCAGATCCTCGAACTGCATTAGTTCAGAAATTGTTGCAATACAAGCAAATTAAAGAAGCTGCTATTCATCTGTCCGGCAAAGCCGATGAACAACGATATACGTATTATCGCTCAATTTTCGAGGCAGAAAGAGACGCATTACCATATAATGATTCATTGAAAAATGCTACATTATTTGACTTGATGAGGGCATTACGTAAAGCATTAGCTCGTGCTCCAAAAGAACCCAAAGCTCACGTAATGCAAAAGAGACCTGTAACAGTAGAAGAAAAAGCTTCTCTTATTTTGGATTTGTTAAAACAAACAAAAGAATTAAGCTTTCTACGAATGACAACAACCGATACAAAACAGCATATCGTTGCTACTTTTCTTGCAATTTTGGATATGGTAAAAAACAGACTAATTTCTATCGTACAAGCAGACAACGAAGACGATATAATAATTACAGAGCGAATTGAAGAACAACAGACCGTTGAGTTTAGTCTTAATTAAGAGATAATCATGGAAAAAGATTGGAAAGAAAAATTAACTCCCGAACAATATTATGTTACAAGACAAAAGGGGACAGAAAGACCATTTTCTCATCCGTTTTATTTAAAAGAGGACACTGGAGTTTACTGCTGTATATGTTGTGAAACAGAATTATTTTCTTCAGAGACCAAGTTCGATGCCGGTTGTGGGTGGCCCTCATTTTATGAACCCATACATTCCGACGCTGTGCGCTATCAGAAAGACAATAGTCACGGAATGATACGTATTGAAGCACTTTGCGCAAAATGTGACGCTCATTTGGGTCATGTGTTTGATGATGGTCCCGAGCCAACCGGTTTACGCTATTGCATCAATGGAATTTCTTTAGACTTTATACCGTAATTACAATAAATACAGAGATATGTATTGTTAATTATCCGTTTGATTTGTAAGGATATAAAAAACTGAAAAATTCTATGAAATTGTATTTTTTAGTATTATTACACTAATTCCATTATTTCAATAATTCTCTTAGTCCTCCAATATTCCCATTACTCAACAGCACGATAATATCATTATCTTGAATGATTGTTTCCAATAGTTGTTTGATGTATATTCCCCAATGTGGATCGCTTGATTGTTCAGTGGTCAGAAACAGAGTTTTTTTACCTTGTGCACATAATTTTTCAGCCAGTAATTCCAGATTTAGACGTCGTTCCGGTGCATAACGTTCAGGTCTGTTGATGGCACCAAAGAGTACAATAGCGGCATTGTCAAAGCATTGGGCAAGTTGCTCTTGAAATACGTTGATGGTTGTTGAATTTGATCGCGGTTCAAATACGGCAATTATGCGATTATTAGGATATTTTTGCGCTATACCTCGCAAGGTTTCAGCTATGGCAGTCGGATGATGAGCAAAATCATCAATAATTGTACAATTATTCCAGACGGCAATTGTTTCCATTCGTCTTTTGGGTAAACAAAATGTTGATAAACCTTGCTGTATTTCTTGCGTCGAAATGCCGATATGATGTGCAATAC
>JAFLBY010000056.1:10456-18038 GCA_017302855.1 Candidatus Kapaibacterium sp. | reverse complement strand
GTTCCATTATCTTAGAATTTGACAATGTAGCAGGCGATGATGAGTTTACTTTCAACAAGGAATATACCAATGCAGCAGGAGAAAAATTCACAACTACAATCTTAAAATATTATATCAGCAATATTTCATTAGTAACAACATCAGGCACTGTCTATACCGTGCCGCAAGATATTAGTTATTTTCTCGTGGATGAAAGTGTGCCGACTTCAACAAAAGTAAAACTATCCAATATTCCCGAAGGAGATTACAAAGAAGTACGCTACACTGTTGGGGTTGACAGCGTGCGATCCACGATGCCCATAGAAAAACGTCAGGGTGCACTTGATATGAGTGGACAGGGTAAAGATATGTACTGGGATTGGAATTCCGGTTATATTTTCTTTAAAATGGAAGGTTCATCGCCTGCAATAAATGAAGTCGAAAATAATTTCCGATTCCATATAGGTGGCTTTGGCGGCTATAGTGCGCAAACAATTAACAATATAAAAACAGTAACATTATCCATGGGCACTACGCCTGCAACCGTGCGGAGTGATATTGCACCGGAAGTGCATATCCTTGCCGATATTCTTAGAGTATTCAGCGGTAACAAAACTATAGAATTAGCAAAAAATCCTTCATATATGTTTTCCCGCAGTTCTGTGGATATAGCCAATAACTATATGAATATGTTCAGTTTTGATCATGTTCATAATGATGCAGCGCATTCCCACTAATCCCTAAGAAAATGTAATCGAAGGTATAATTATTGATCATACGAGGTTGCTTTATGAAATTTATACGTCCATTCCGATGCATGACAGCACAGAAAATACTGCGTCTTTCATTCATCATAATTATACCATTCGCTTTACTGTCTTGTGGCGAAACAGATACAGCAATAAACCAAGAGCCGGAGAAAATAGAATTCATTATTCCGTCCAATTTTCCGGCTCCTCTGTATAATATTTCGCGTAATCCTATTACGACTGACGGTTTTATTTTGGGACGTACCTTGTTTTATGATGGTATTCTTTCCCGTGACGGAACCATTTCATGTGGCACATGTCATCAACAATCTGCGGCTTTTGCCCATGCTGCCCATGATTTAAGTCATGGCATTGACGATCAATTAACATTGCGCAATACACCGGCATTGCATAATCTTGCATGGCAAAAAGAATTCTTTTGGGATGGCGGTGTCGGCGATCTTGATTTGTTTGCCATCAATCCCATTCAAGCACATAATGAAATGGATGAAACATTACCGAATGTTCTCAATAAATTACGTCAATCAGCAAAATATCCGCCCCTCTTTAAAAAAGCTTTCGGTAGCGATTCCATTACTCTTGAACGCTTTTTGAAAGCACTCTCACAATTTCAACTTATGTGTATGTCTTCAAACTCCAGATTTGATAAATATCAACGAGGAGAAGCATCATTGACAGCAGAAGAGATGCAAGGAAAAACTCTTTTCGACAATAAATGTACCTCATGTCATAAGGGTACATTTTTTACTGATTTATCGTATCGTAATAATGGGTTGACAATACGAAATAAAGCCGACAGCGGCAGAGCAATGATTACGTTAAATCCTGCACATGCCTATCAATTTAAAGTACCAAGTTTACGTAATATTACAGAAACCGCACCATATATGCATGACGGACGATTTTCTTCCTTAGAGAAAGTCCTTGACCATTATGATAAAGGTGTAAAAGACAGCCCGACACTTGACCCTTTATTACGTCAAGGCACAATATTGGGCATACCGCTTACCGCTGAAGAAAAACGGTTGATTATTGTATTTTTGGCAACCTTAAAAGACGATACATTTTTACGGAATCGTTTATTATCTCAACAATGAAATTATTTATTGTATTCTCGTTAATTTTTATATTTTCTTATAATTCTTCTTTAATCGGTTGTGAAGTCTGCGGTTGTGGTGCAGGGGCTACCTATTTTGGATTACAACCAAATTTAGCACGCAATTTTGTCGGCATCCGTTGGAGAACAATGGATTTTGATTCCCATCTTGGAATGGGCGAACGTTTTCGTACCCAAGAAATATTCCACACTGCAGAATTACTCGCACGTTGGTATCCTCTCGATAGATTGCAAGCATTGATTAGTGTTCCTTATTCGGCAAATACACAATACACAAAAACAGGAAATATCAATCTGAATGGTATTGGTGATATTGCCTTAGTTGCCAATTATAATATTGTCGAAAGAGATAATACCTGCGCACCCGACGAAGTATCTCATGCTTTTACTATGGGAGGGGGCTTGACTTTACCCACAGGACGACATGAATTACCGGAGACCGATAATAATGACGAAGTAAATAATCCCAATTTTCAAATAGGTACTGGAAGTGTAAGTTTTCTTGCATTAGCGCAATATATAGTACGTTTAGGGAATTATGGGATAAGCGTTGATGCGCAAGGAAAAATTCATACCGTAAATGCAGATAATTATCGTTTTGGTAATCGTGTGTCAAGCACGCTCAATATGTTCGTGATTATTGATAATGATGATTGGAAAATAATGCCGTCCTTGGGAGTCTATGGCGAATATTCGGGATATAATGACAATAATGGAACTCCTATCAATGTAACCGGAGGGTATCTAACAAATGGCATCATAGGAACGGATATTTTTTTGAATAGCTTTATGGTCGGATTACATTATCAAATACCTATTGTGCAAAAATTAGGCAATAATTATTTGCAATCCAATCAGAGATTTATGACCACATTCGCTTTTATGTTTTAATGAATGTTGTTCAAAAAATATATTATTAACGAAGCACATCGTAGTATTGCACAAATATACAATTTAATGTAGAGAGGCAGCGCCGGTGTGGTTAGATTAATGAGAACATTCACTTGTTTCTGTTATTTGACAACATATACATCAACTTTCTTGTGAAATACAACCGTGAAATCATATTTACACTCACCATCTCATGAAACAAGTGTACAGCTTCAACAAATTCAATCACTTATTTCAAGCAATCCGGAATCGGCTCTTGAGCAAATTGATGCTTTACAGTCAAAACTGGCTTCAGAACATGATTATCAAGTTGTATGCGACACTCTCTATAGAATTACGGGATTATACCATTTACTTAAATTGCCCGATAAAATAATCCCGATTTTTGATAATATATTTACACTTTGTAAGCAATACCATGATGATGAACGATATATGTTCCACAAACAAAATCTGGCTACATTTTATTATTTATCCGGAAATTTTGACATAGCTTTATCTGTTGTTTTTTCGCTTATACAAGAGTATGATTCACATACGTACAGTGAATTATATCCACGAGCATTTTTGATTTTGTCGGGCATATCAAAACAACAAGGTGATATAAACAATTCACAGAAATATGCTCAACAAGCAATAGCTTTTGCAGCACAAAATGGTCATATTGGTGTAGAATTTGAGGCACGTCAAGTTCTTGCAGCAATTTTTTCCTTTTTAGGACAATATAATCATGCTATCGAGCAATTAAGTCAAGTATATCTTCATCCATATTGTAAAACAGATGAACGTTGTTTTCTGGGAGTCTGTTCAGCTCTCTCTGAATTATATTCCGACACACAACAACCTACAAAAGCATTAGAACTTGCAATGGAAGGACTCTGTGTGCCAATGCACATTGAATCTATGCACAATCATGCTAGATTACATAGCAATGCAGGTCGGGCATACGCAGCTATGGGCAATTATAGTGCTGCACTTCGCGAGTATTTGTTCTCAAAAAAAATTCGTACTGATTTGGGTGATAAAGCCGGAATTATTCTTATTACACTTCGTTTAGCGAAGTTATATTATCAAGTAGGCGAATATCATGAAGCACTACGTTTTTCTCAAGAGGTACTTGCCGATTCCAAGAAATATACTATTGCATTATATGAACCGTATGCACATCTGCTTATCGGCGAATCGTATATTCAGCTACATCAAACAGATCAAGCACTTGTTTATTTTGAAACCTCATATCAAATATTTTTAGAAAGAAATCTATTAAAAGAAATTACCCGAAAAAACAGACATCGTTTGTTCGAAGGTTTAATAAAAATTCACTCACAACTTGGTAATAGAGTACAATCACATAAATTTCGTAATGAGTTGCAATCACTACTTGCCGAAACCATTGATCAGCAAGATGAGAATCGTGACGCAATCTATGAATTTGATGTACAGCGAAATAAAGAGACCTTTGAGACAATGGGAATGTCATCCATTATTATTCCACAATCTATACAAAAATCGGAGAAAGCTAAAAGCCCTGATATACAGGTTCGAGTATTGGGCAGATTTTATGTAGAGGTCAATGGTAAAGAAATTACATCTGAACAATGGAAGCGTAAAAGAAGTCGAGATATATTTAAATATATGGTATTGAATTATAAGCAAACATTATCGGTAGAAAAAATTGTTGATACTTTTTGGGGATATAATGCTCCTGAAAATGCCGTGAATATAGTTTGGAATGCTGTTTCGGTTATACGCTCAATTCTCGAACCTGATATGCCGAAGGGAATTCCTTCTTCGTATATTATAGCTGCCGATAAATCATATACCCTTGATTTTGGTGATAAGGGAACAATTGATTGTTGTGAGTTCTTACATTATGTAACACAAGCACAACGATGTACAAATGAATATGAATCTATAGAATTAATAGAAAAAGCTCTCTCATATTATGGTGGGGATTTATTACCGGAAGATATGTATGAAGAATGGACACACTCCATAAGAGAAGATTACAAATCTCACTATATTCTGGGTTGCTTACAATGCTCTGCATACTATGCAGAAGTGCATAACTATGACCTTTCAATCAGTTATGCAAAAAAAATTATTGCTATAGACAATACCTATCGTAAGGCGTATGAGATAGTGGTGAAAGTGTGTAAAGAAAGTGGGAATTTAAACGAAGCGCGCTCTATTATTGCACAATGCAAAATATTCTACAAAAAAGAGTATGATGAGCACCCCCCCGCATGGTTAGATCACTTAGAACATTCACTGACATTTACTGCATAAATTATTTTTATTTTACCAAGCATATACTATGGTCATTTTTTTCTCACTTATAGCATTAGTCCTTCTTTCGTTCATTCTGTATATACGAAGCGGTGTTATGGGCAAAGCACCTGATAAAAAAAGAAGAAAACTCTATGAACATTACTCAAACTATACCAAAGGAAAATTCCATAATCTGTCACATACTCCTGATTTTGCCGAAGGATATTCGATGATATATGTACTCTATGAGTATCTGTTCAAAAGAGTGCCGCACCAACGCCCCAAAGATAAACTGCCATCGGTGAAAAACAATCTTCACACCATATCACCGGATAATGATTGTATCGTATGGTTTGGTCATTCAAGTTATTTTCTGCAACTTGATGGTATGACATTTCTCGTTGATCCTGTTTTTAGTGGTAATGCATCGCCAATACCCGGGACAAATCGTTCATTTAAAGGCACTGACATTTATTCGGTTGAAGATATGCCCTTTATTGATATATTGTTGCTTACCCATGACCATTATGATCATTTAGACCATAAAACCATTGTCTCATTATTGCCGAAAATAGGAAAAGTGATATGTGGACTTGGTATTGGTTCACATTTGGAATATTGGGGTTATTCGCCCGATAAAATTATAGAAAAAAATTGGTATGAATATGTGTCCATTGCGGAAGGATTTACGGTATTTTGCGAGCCGGCACGCCATTTTTCCGGGCGTGGTTTTTCGCGTAATTCTACTTTATGGGTTTCTTTTGTTGTGCAATCTCCATCTATGAAAATATATATCGGCGGAGACAGCGGCTATGATTCACATTACAAAGCAATTGCTGAAAAACATCAATATTTTGACCTTGCTATTTTAGATAATGGTCAATATGATAAAGCATGGCAATATATTCATCATTTACCCGAAGAGGTACTGCAAGTTGCACAAGAAATACATGCTAAACAGCTTTTTCCTGTGCATTCATGCAAGTTTGTGATGGCAAATCACTCTTGGGACGAGCCTTTAGAGCGTATTACTGAATTGAATACACTTTATAATATTCCTCTTATGACACCTCGTATCGGTGAAATTGTACCGTTGGCAATGACAAAACAAGTTTTCACGCAATGGTGGAAAGATAGTGAATTATAGATTATCATTGACATTGTGATAATATGCACCACACTAATAATCATGGTGAAAAATGGTTATTTCATGCCCAAATTGTACATAACAAATCGCCATTTAAATGCAATATCATCAATTTGTTGCTGCATGGATTTTCCTGAGCCATGTCCGCTGTCAAATTCCATATACAAGAGCACAGGTTGTTTTTGCGAAGGATTATTTTGTAAAGCAGCCACAAATTTTTTCGCATGAAGCGGATCTACGCGCACATCATTTTCTCCTGCCGTCACCATCATTGCGGGTAATGATGTATTGGGAATTTTATGATACGGTGAATATGTGAGAATATAGTCGAAATCTTCCTTTTTATCGGGATCGCCATATTCGGGTATCCAATACCGTGCTATAAGAAATTTGTGAAAACGCACCATATCAAGCAAAGGCACACCGCATACCGCCGCTGCAAATAAATCAGGTCTTTGAGTTGTGACGGCTCCTACCAATAATCCACCATTACTTCCACCTTCGCACGCTAATTTTTTCGGTGATGTATATTTCTCGGCAATAAGATATTCCGCGGCTGCAATAAAATCATCGAAGGTATTTTGTTTTTTATGCTGCATACCGTCACGATGCCATGCTTCGCCATATTCATCACCACCGCGAATACCTGCACGAGCATAAACACCGCCTCGCTGAATAAATACCGACATTAGACCAATAAATCCGGGTGAAATTCCATTGTTGAATCCACCGTAACCATATAATAGAGTCGGATTATTACCATCCAATTGTAATCCTTTTTTATGAATGATAAACATTGGTATTTTAGTGCCGTCTTTGCCCGGATACATAATTATTTTTGCTTCGATATTATCAGTATTGATGGGCGACGGTTCTTGAAAAATAAATGTCCATTCCAAAGTTTTACCATCAATTTTATATAATTTACTCGGTGCTGTAAAGGATGTTAAAGACAGATATACAGAATTACTCTCACGGTGATATCGCATGGAGCCAACATTGGCTAATTCCGGTAAATTCAATTCTTTGACAAAGGTGCCATCATATCTATATACCATTATTCTGCTCATTATATCCTTTTTATCTTTCACGAGAATATAGTCTGATGTACATTCATACTCCTCGATGACAGTTTTTCCTTCGGGTATAAGTGTTTTCCATTGACTATAATGAGGGTTCTTTGCATCCGCAACCATTATTTTATTGTTGGGCGCATTATCGTTGGTAAAAAAGTATAATTTATCTTTCCACAAATATGGGAATGCTCTGTATTGTTTGCCGGAATATATTTCCACAGGTGGCTCTTTGGAGCTGACTTCACGAGATAAAAGGGTATTACTTATGAAATCACCTTGAGAAAATATGGTGAGAGTTATGGATGATTGTGGGTCATAGGCATCACTTACG
>JAFLBY010000056.1:1728-10446 GCA_017302855.1 Candidatus Kapaibacterium sp. | reverse complement strand
ATACATTTTTAGCATCCGTCGGTGCTATCATAAATTCTGCAGATTCTATGGGACTACCGACTTTTAATTTATAATTTTTTATTGGTTCTTGTTTTGCCACAATTTCTTTGGAACGTATGGATATATAGGCATAGTTTTCATCGGCAGCCCAACTCCAGCTATTAATATTCTGATATTCCATACCGAGTTGTTTCCCTGTTGCCACATCAATAATGCGAGCGGTATTGATTTCTGATCCTTTGGTTTGTGTGCCTATACATACTCGATCGGCTTTCAAAGTAAAATCCGTAAATGAGATAGAGGTTTTGCCTGATGGATCTAAATCTAAAGGATTAAATAAGACATGTTCTGTACCATCTTTCTCCCTTTGCATTAATGAAGATTGTGCGGCATTCTTTACTTTCTTGTAAAAGAATTGTTTGTCGGCAACAAAAAACGGGCTGCCGATAATGTCGCGTTGCAAATAGGAGCGTATTTCTTGTTCTAATCCTTCGATTGCCGGTAAAGATTTCAGATAACCCAGTGTGGCATTATGTTGATTATGTGTCCACTCTTTTACTTTCTCATCTTGTTTGTCCTCAAGCCAACGATAGTTATCGGTCAGTATCTTGCCATGCACCGTGTCGGCGACAGGCACCGATGGCGTTGGTGGCGGAATAAAGCGTTGAGCAATGGTATCGTGTTGGGAATGAAGCATCATGAGGATAATAAGTAAGAGTGAGTATTTCATAGCTATGCTGCCGTTATGGTGAAAATGATGTGCAAAAATCGGAAATTCTCTGTTTGTATGAATAAAGATTTTTTGTGAAGATTTTGCAACGCTTAAAAAATGGATGTGTTATTGTGGTAAGTTTATTGAACACGGTACATGTTGTACCATCATTTTTCAACTTATCTTTAGGAGTCTATCCTATGAGAACACCTCTTCTCTCTTTACGAACACTGTGGCTTTGTGCAGCGCTGTTCTTTGTTGGTCTATCAGGACTTTCTGCTCAAATGTTGCCGAAACCGCAAATCACGGCGGTACGTGATGTCTATGAAGCAATCGGACGTTATAATCTTGCCATTGATTGGACAATGACAGGCGATATGCCGGTGCCGGATTTATTTGTACTTATTGTCCAAAGAAAACCAACAGCGGGTACTACAGGCGAAGCGTTTTCAGTTACTATTACACGTCAGCAGGCATCCGGAGGTCCATCGAAGTATTCAGCTTTGTTTGGTGCTCAACTTAGAGAAGGCACATACGTACTTAATTTGATTGCACAATACGGTAATAGTCAATCAGACAGTACCGGCGGCGTGACCCATACAGTACAAAGACAGCCATCTGAATTGTTGGTAGAATTTACTTCACCTATTGATGTTGTGACGACTATGCGTCCAAATTCTCATAGGGTAACTGTCCGTTCTTCAACAGATAATGGCAATACTTGGGTAAGTAGCTTACCCCCAGGTGCATATATCCAAGAAGATTTTACAGGCAATCCACAGTCTTATTTAAGCTCATTTACTTTCGATCAAAAAACAGGACTTTTTACCTATACACCAAGCAAGCCCGGCAGATTTCAAGGAGTTTTTTCAGTACGGAATGAACAGGGGTTCCCCATTGGACAAGCAGCATTGCATGTTGTGAATTTTCTCGTGCTTGATTGTCCGGGACAAGCAGCCGGATTTTTCGGCACAGTCAAAGACGAAAACGGCAATAATATCAAGGATGGATATGTTTTAGCATTTGGTGACCGTTCAAGCAATAATGGTCAAGACAGCGGTGTTTTCGTCAGTAAAATTGTGGATGGCTTTTATTATTTGCCGGTGCAATCAGATAATTATCGTCTATTTTGCAGTGCCTATGGCTATGAATCCGAATATCATGATGATGTAAAAGATTATAAATTGGCTACACCAATTTCTCTACAATGTGGTGATTCAGCGATAGTAAATTTTGTTCTTGATGCAGTTTCTGTTCCTAAAACTTATAGAGTTATCGGTCAAGTCGGTGATAATTCCGGTCAGCTATTTAAACCCATAGAGTTTGCTTTTGTAAGTTTTATCAATGTGAGCCGTACCGGTGTAAATAGTGGTCAAACATTCAGTGCAATAACAGGCATTACCGGAGTGTATAATATTGAATTACCCGAAGGTGATTATATCGTGCATTGTACTCAAGGGCGCAATGGTATGGGAAGCACTGTTTGCTATCTTAACCAATACTACAAAGAAACCAATGACAGAACTCAAGCCACTGTTCTTTCTTTACGCGGTAATGCTCAGGCATTAGATACGATCAGCTTCAATCTTACTCCATGCAATCAACAAGAAAATAATCGTGTTGTTGGTATCGTAACAAATAGCACCGGTACACCAATTGCATCATCAGTCATCGCATTCCGCTTGCCGACAACAAATGAAGGTATCGCAGGCATTACTGTTCGTTCTGCAGATGCGCCCGATGGTAATTTCAATTTTGAAAAACTTAAACCCGGTACATATTTATTTTTTGCATTCCCTACCGGAGTTGCGGCTGTTCCCGGATTTTACAAACTCAATGATTTTGCAACATTAGAATGGCAAAAAGCAACACTCGTCACTGTCAGTGAAACAAGCACATCGCAAATTGCCATCAAACTTAATGACTTACGTTCCTTATTCGGCAAAGCAGGCATTCGCGGTTGGGTACGCAAAAATGGACCAAGCATCAAAAATGACAATGTACAAGGTGCTGAGCCAATGAATGGCGCTATTGCTTATGCCGTGGATGCACAAGGTATTGTACGTGATTTTGCTCTGTCCAATGCGGAAGGACTCTTTGAAATGAGCACATTAACGAAGGGTACTTATACTCTTCATATCGAACGTGTGGGTTATACACCTTCCATCTCTCAAGTCACAGTAGAAGGTGATGAGAAAATGACAGAAGTTAGTCAAACATTATCACCGGCTATCAGCGTTGGTGTTGACGAAGAAACAGTAGCGCAAACGGGTAATAGCATTGTTCCTAATCCGGCACAAACATCAGCCACCGTCCATTTTACGGCAGAACAAGGTACTAATGTTCGGATTAGCATTTATGATGCTGTGGGTGGTGTGATTGCAGAATATTCAATGACTGCTGTTGATGGTGCCAATTCTTTCGCACTTAATACAAGTGAATTAACAGCGGGTGCATATTATATTCAAGTGCATACATCAGCGAAAACTTTGACTTTACCTTGCATGATTGTACGGTAAATCATACTGTTGCACTTCGTATGGAAAAGGGTTGCTTCATTATTGAGGCAACCCTTTTTTATTAAACACATCAGCTCATGTGTTAATTCCGATTAGGATCGTAAAAGACTACGCTGATTTTACATCCGTTGTAGCCCAAAATATCAAGAGAAATTACACATATATAATTATTGCATATAGGTATCCTGTCCGTGTATTCGTTTGTACCGCCATGATAAGAAATAGTATCACGCTTTTTCGGTGTAGTATGATAATGGTCTGATAATCTTTGCGTAAAAAAATCAAGAATCTGAAAACACTCTTTATCTGTATCAGGATGAAAATAAGTGTCAATAGATATGTACTTTATAATCCCATTTTTTATGGATGCATGTGTTGTCATTCCTACTGTTGGCTTTATCTCATTATACACAACGGTTTCATATAGACCATCGTTATCAAAAATACTATCAAAATTAAATACTCCCGGTAGATTCAACCGCCGCAAACTATCTTTTTCCGGAACATCATCAAGGGACATATTGAGTCTAAGTTTTTTACTTCCTATAAGAAATTCCGGTAATGGACATTGCTCTTCTATCGGTACGCTGCGATGACAACCGACAAGAGTGAGGAGAAAAAAGACTTGGAGGAGAAATGTTTTTTTCATATTTAATCCGATATTACTATTTTTTTAATCTTTGATTCGAATATATAGTAAGATTATACTTTACATACACAGTATAATCATAAAGATAACTTCTTTTCCATTTATATGGTTTTTGTTGCAATTTGTACAGTTTTGGACTTCCCATCATTATTTCCTTCCACATATTCACTTTTCGCACGCTAATTTCTTTACTCCTTTGCCAATCGCAGCAACTTTTGACGTTAGATTTAGTCTTTTTCCCGCTAAGCCAGCTCCACCGGAAATTACTCAACAACATCCAACATCCAATTATACCAAACTGTATCACTACCATCAAATTGCTTATACTTGTTCAGTTCTAACACAATATCCATTATATCAATATCACTGCAACTATCTCTCTCATAATCCAAATTATCAAACCAACCCTTCTCGTGTTGTTTCACAAAACAGCGACTTCCATACCTGTTCATCGTATCTAGATCACTATTAAACACCACCAGTAATTTTCGCACCTCGTTTGAATCATTTGGAAGATTTTTTATTAGATACACCTCATCAAAACCTTCATTATTTGACTTGTTACATATCAGCTTAATTTCGGGCTTTTGGCACCCATATATTAAGATAGCCCAAAAGAAAATTATTATGCACTTTTTCATCACTTCTTCCTTAATATTGAACCGCGTGTGTTAAATTGAATCTTCATATATGTAATGAATGGCTTATAGCCGTGAAACATATACCACGAATAAAATTGTGGGTATAGTGTCGAATATAGTGGATGTTCATTAATATCACGATCATCTAATCCAAAGTGGTTATAAAGCGTCAATTCCAAAGTAGCAGTAAATTATTACCATCTTGTTTGTAATCAAGAACTTCAACTTGATATGCATGCACATCATTAATTGTTTCCATCAGCCCATTATCTTCATCTCTGTGTTCCTTAGATACCTCATTAAATCTTGGAATTCCTTCAAGTTTCAAGTTTGTTTTTGCTGTGGCGTATCCCTGATTACATAGTGTTCAAAGAACAAGGGGGAGGAAGCACGAACTAATTAGTATATTTTGACTTTATTTCTTCATATAAAATTTTTTGTGTTATAATATCATCGATTCTGTCAAAATTAGATACAAAATCTGATAAAAATTCAGACACCTCCATTTTATTTTTAAATATTGCTTTTGCCAACACCAACTGTATGTCTTCTAAATTTTTAAATATCAATTCAGTTTCATCAAATGTTTCTGTTTTTGAGATTGCTAAAAATAACAGCATTATTTCTTTTTCAACAAACTCAAGTCCATATTCTTTTGATAATTGACTTTCTAATAAATCTATAAAGTTACTCATTTATAAATTCCTCCCCAGGAGAATTGATGCATTCTTCTAACAATCTTGGACTAAAAATTACAACAGATTTTTCTGCTTCTAAAGCTTTTTTTAGGAAATCTTTTAGCTGTTCTATAGCGCAAGAGACAAGTTCATAAGGGCTCTCATCTATAATATAAACAACAATCCAAAAACTATTGTCCCTTAAAATTTCTCTAAAAAAATTTACTACAATATTTTTATCACTACAAGCATTATCAGAAAACACTAAATTATCCATTTCACCTATGGTATGTGGATCCATATCTAATCGAACCCATGTTTCGGGATTCATTATACTCGGCAAAAGATTATTAACTAATGTGTGCTTTCGAGGGTAGTTAGTTTCATTTAAACATACTGTAAGTAAATTGTTAAAAGTAAATTCAAATGTACCTTGAGGAAATTCTTCGCCTGCCCATTCAAACACAGGTTTCTTAAACCCATACTGTAATACATCTGTTTCCGGTGGAAGGTAAATAATTAAAAAATTTTCTGTATTATTCATGTATGTCCTTAAAGAATTTTTAACTGTTTTTCAATTGATTTCAAAGAAATAAAATAATCACCACCAAATAGTTACTTTTTCACCAGACCCTTGTCACATATCTTTCTCATTTTAGCCGCTGCCACGGCCACATTATCAGCTTTACCAATTCACTTTTCTCCTTATCATGGTTGAGTGACTTTGTTTTATACTTTTGATGCCTTGCCAAATATACTACATTTTTGGCTGAACACGATTGTATTGACTCAATGATTCGGCAATTTGCCAAGCACAGGTCATAAAGATGGAAAAAAAAATCCCTCATTGAGGGGTGGCAGACGCAGTCTGTCGGGGTGGATTATGCACCCAAAACCGCGCCCCACTTTTTCGCCTTCCCCGCGGGGAATCGGGATGGGGCTAATCGAAATGCCTCATAGTTTTCAAAGAACGAAGTTTTTATGAAAATAGTAAAATATGTACTTTCAAAATTATATAAGTATCATGCTAAATAATTTATCTTCACTGCTTTTGTCTTAACTTTAATATATTTATACTTTTTCTGTGTGGCTTCCTGCTATTCTCTTCTCCCTACCTACATAATCCATTCCTAAACTTGTTTCATTCATTTCTAATTCATTTTCAAAGACATGAAAAAAGCCTGCTACAATATAGTGTTTCTTTTCACCACTTATTATCTCAAATAAATTACAGCTCTCATAATGGGAATATTTACTAAAAAATTCATATTTATTCGCAATATCTTTTTCAACCCTACTTATAGTTATTCCGGATAAATATGTAGTTACCTGTAAAAACATTGTACCAAAAAAAATGATGTCAATATTAAATTTTTGATCACCTTCTTTGGGTGACCTAATCAATAACTGATCATGACTGATGAGATAACCACAAAAACTAAAATACCTGTCCGATGTAAAAATTATTTGTTTCATTGTTTCTCCTTAAATTTCTGTTATTAATTAAAAAAATCATCTATTCTGTGGTAGCCTACTACATGTCCTTCTTCATATTCTTTCAATGAGTCAAACACTTCGTTTCTTACTTCATCAAGTTTTATTGAATTTATATTATTTTTTAAGAAAAGATAATAATCATCTAAATTAAAGTTAAACATAGCACCTATTAAAACTTCTATTAATGTTAAATTAGAAAAATTTGTTAAATCAAAAAGAATTCGGCTTAAGTTTTCCTTTTCTTCTTTGGACAATTTTAAGGATCCGTAAAATTTCCCATATTTATCCCCAAGAATGTCTATAATATCTAAAAGAACTTCAGATGAATATTTGTTTTTATTTTTAAATAATTCTGCGAGATAATATCTGAACTCGTTTTCAGAAATCACCTCATTCCAATTTATATAATCCTCTAAATTCATTTAATTACATGTTTTAATTGTATATGAACTGCGTTTAAAGTACAATTTTGTACAAACCCACCAAATAGTTACTTTTTCACCAGACCCTTCTCACATATCTTTCTCATTTTAGCCGCTGCCACCGCCACATCCCCAACAACCTCCTTCGCTTCTGTATTTATTTGAGTTAGCGGTGTATCCACACCGAGTGCTCCTAAGCCCGTTGTAAGTTCTAGTTCTCCAACTGTTACCGGATTGCGCAATGCAAAATTAGTTACACGAAGCCCAATATTTGCAATACCCGCTAACCTAATTTCTGCGCGGGCAATAACGACAAGCGGCGTAAGCAAAGCTGCCGTAGTTATATTCCTAAAGTCATCAATGGTATTTAACTTTGTACGTAAACGTCTATGGCTTGCTTCTCGGTCGGAGAGTGGGTAATTTTACTAATTTCTCATAATCTTCTCCCTGTGTATGGTTTACGTACTCCTGTTTTCTGATATTCTATAAAGTCAAAAAAAGTAAAATCAAAGCATACAAGGCCAGAATGAATGTCTTCATCTATACTGATATAAATATCATCAATTAAAAAGGGAGGTGTCTTATTAAAAATAGTGGATATTTCGTCTAAACACTTTATTCGAAATATTTTTTCATCTATAAATTCGACATCTGAATCTAATTCAAACAGAACAGACTTATATGATGGGTTCGTAATTTCTACATAATGGATGTATCCATTCTTGAAAAATAAATGTAGCTTACATAATAATGAACCATATAATATATTTTCTTTTAAATGAACAATATTATACTCATCACCTATCTTGTTGTTATGTGCATTTATATCAAATATAGCCAAATTCGTTTTGGCAAAATCCGAGTATGTGAAATCACGGTGTATTTGTAGCTCATCTGTTAAGTGTAACATTCCATTTTTAACCATTTACTCTCCTATGGGTCTAAAATTACTTTATATAAAGGTCTAAGCACAGTTGCTCCGTTTTGTATAACTATTTGTGGCAACTCGCCCATTGAAGGAGGAGTCGTTACATTTGGGTTGGCTAAACATTGTCCAAATGCTGCTTGCGTAGTTTGAACTACTTCATAGACCTGCAACTCGTTATAAGCGTATCTTATCTGTACACCATTTTGATATCCTGACATTGTTAGCCCCGAACGTAAAGCGCCGTTTATTGTTGAAAAAAAAACTGCCCCGTACTTCCATCGCACGAGCACTACCTACCACTTGTGTTCCTACTTTCAACGTTATTTCTCTAAACTGATCAACACTCGGGTAATATTGATTTCCTTGTAAATTTTGCGCCCATTGAACATTATTACTGCTCTGATTAGCAACAACTTGCCTTGTATTCGGATTACTTGCAACTGCACCACCTGTAGAGTACGCTGCTGCTCTGGTGGCAAGTCCAATAGAACCAATCTCATACGAAAAAGCAAGATCTCCAATACCAGTAAAGAGAAACGGCGTAACCAAAGCTGCCGTAGTTATATTCCTAAAGTCATCAATGGTATTTAACTTTGTACGTAAACGTCTATGGCTTGCTTCTCGGTCGGAGAGTGGGTAATTTTACTAATTTCTCATAATCTTCTCCCTGTGT
>JAFLBY010000056.1:0-1628 GCA_017302855.1 Candidatus Kapaibacterium sp. | reverse complement strand
ATGGTTTACGTACTCCTGTTTTCTGATATTCTATAAAGTCAAAAAATATAAAGCCCAAAACATGTGACATATCATGATGATCCATCACCAAAAAAACACATATGTCATCAATATTGAAAGGCGGATATTGGGCAAATTCTCTCAGTAATAAATCTTGACATTGCTGAAAAAATGTTGCATCATCACGAAAGACTACTGCATTATCAAGAATATTTATCTCTGTATGTGATGGATTAAATAATGAAACCATGTGTATTTTATTAGTTATGAAACCTAAACACATTCTACATTCCAAACCATGTACAAAAATTGCTCTTGGTAACCAGACTTGCACACTGTCTATATTACGATTTACAGTTTGTACAATAGCTGTCTTTGCTACATCGGATTGTAAAAATTCTGTGAGTGTAAAATTTTTACTCACACATAGTTCATCTGATAATTGTAGAATACCATTGTGAATCATAATGTTTTATATGTGAAATTAATAGTAAATATTTTCCTGTCTCTATTATCATTCCATCCCTATTGGATTTATACGCTGCTGAATTTCAAAATTCCCCTCATTGAGGGGTGTCAGACGCAGTCTGACGGGGTGGATTATTTTCATAGAACACATATTCTATAAACGTTTAATCCCTGAGGGATTGAATGAAACTCCGCCCCGCTTTTTTCGCCTTTCGGGGGCTGTATGAACTTCCCGATGCTATGCTTGAAATTACGGCATGATAGAAGATAAAAAAAGATGAAAATACCTAAAGATGTTTTTCAATAAAATCAACAAGCCGTTCACTGTCATGCTGCCATGTATAATGTGCATTGGCATATTTCATTCCGTTTTCCGCCATGGTGTGGGTGTCTGCGCTTAATAATTGTTCAATTCCTTGAGCAATATCTTCGGGATTTTCGCAATTAACAGCAATACCACCGCCTGTTTGATGTATTAATCGTTGCAAGGGTGCGGCTAATGAAGTCAGCATGGGTTTACCGCACAATAAATAATCAAAATTTTTATTGCTGATGGTATTATTGATAAATCCATTGACACGATAGGGTGTAATGCCAAAATCAATATCCGAATAAAGTTGCGGCAAATCCTCCGCATCATAGACTCCCGTAAAAGTAATAGCATGGGCAGAAGGCAATGAAGCGGCAAGGGTGCGCAAATACTGCTCTTCACTTCCTTCGCCGGAAATAATTAGACGAATATGGGGAAAAGATGTAAAAGCATTATCAAAGCCTCGAATAAAGGTATCTAAGCCGCGATCATTGGTTAAATAACCATGATAGCCGAAGACTGATGGTTTTTCGCTGACCCCTTTTTTTACATTGTCAAATTCTCGAATTTCCGGTGTATTATGCACAATGGCTATATGTTCATCGGGAAGTGCATATAAATGCTGCAATCGTTGTTTATGTTCATCGCATACGACAATAATTCCTTTTGATTTATTGACAGCATCTTTTTCAATATAATCGGGCAATCGTGCGGTATGGGTTAAAAAACGGAGAATGGGATTGGAATTATATTTATTCCATACTCTCATTGCTTCGGGATATGGTTCCGCCATATCAACAAGCACGGGTATATGATGTTTTCGCGCCGCCAAAGCAGCCGAGCCGGTAAT
>JAFLBY010000055.1 GCA_017302855.1 Candidatus Kapaibacterium sp. | reverse complement strand
AGACCACAACTTCAATTAACGGCATGATCCGTATAGCGCAATCATTTCTACATCTCAACGATATTGAAAGTGCTTGGCAGGTTTTATTGATGATAATGAAGAGATAAATACGATGACGAATAAGAGTATTGTGCAATCAACAGTCGGTTCGCAATGAATGTGTGCCGACTTTTTTTATCGAAATAATTGCCCCTTCCATACTACTTCTTTTTTTAGTAAAGAAAATGGAATAACCAATTCTAATGCGGTAATAAAAAATACAGCTAATAAAGCCCACGGAAATAAATCTTTTCTTTTTATTGCATAGAGCGACGGTGTAAGAACCATTAAATCACCGACGAGTCGAATTCCGAGTATAAGCGGCACCATCAGCCAGTTTTGGGTTGTAATTGCGGTAATAAAAGAAATCCACATAGATGTACTAAAAAGAACAAATACAGCTGCTCGCCACCCCAATGCTGTTCCTCCGCGCAGCCATCGGTGATGCTGTTGCACATATTCACCGAATGTGGTACAAGGTAAAGTTTCTACGGTACTTTCAGCATCACAGATATATCGCACCTGCCAACCTTTTTTGATGATTGTTTGCAACAGAGCCAAATCTTCTGTCACTGAAAATGGGACGCCTTCATATCCGCCGATGTCATTATATGCAGTTTTTCTAATTGCAAGATTATTACCAAAACATCCGAGCGGCTGTTTAAGCCCGATTCCGGCACTTGCCATCGTGTGATTTAAAACCCATTCGACGCATTGCATTTGCGCAAAGACCGTCCCTTTTTTGATTGTCGTGAATGAAGCAACCAATCCAATGGATTTATCCCTACATTGTTGCACCATCATACGCACCCATCCATCAGGCACAACACAATCGGCATCTGTCATCAAAATAATTTCACCGTGTGCCATACTGATTCCATGATGCAATGCTCCGGGTTTACCACGTAAATTTCCGACTCTTTCTTCTGTCAGATTCAAGACTTTGATATGCGAATGCAGCGATGAAAGACTTTGAGCTACTTCGGCGGTTTTATCGGTCGATCGGTCATTGACAATTATTATTTCAAGACATTCTATGGGATAATCGCATAGCAACAATGATTCTATACATTTTCCCAGATTCGATTGCTCATTACGTGCAGGGATGATGACGCTTACGGACGGATACACAGAGTGTGGAAAAGTTCGTACGGTGCGTTTTCGTTCAAGACGAAGACCAATCGTAAATATAGCAATACGAATGGCATATATAATCGCTGTGGCAATATATACGAGATACGACATGATAGTACTATTGCTTAAATTGTATTGTGAACATCTTTATTAGCCAAAGTCGTGAGAATGTACTCTATGCGCAAAAGAACAAGCATATTTCATGCCCATAAACAGAATAAGCGCGACCACATTATATGGTTGCGCTTATTGTTAGAATTTGTATATTATTGAATATTAGCGTTTTGCTTTAACACCAACGACGAGTGAATCACTCGGGTTCAATAACGTTATGTTATCAAAAGATAAATCGCGAATACGGATTTTTTCACCTTGACCGAGCTGCGTAATGTCCACTTCCAATGCTTCCGGCAAATTCTGTGGAAAGCACTGGATGCGAAGTCTTTTCAAACTTTGATTTAACTTACCGCCTTCAAGAACGCCTTTGGAAGGTCCCAAGAGCTTGACAGGTGCTTCAACCTTAATCATTTTATCCTCACTGACGGATACAAAATCAACGTGAACGATAGAATCAGTAACGGGATCGAATGAGGCATCTTTAAGAATACAACTGCGTGTTCCGGAAACACCGTCAATTTCGAGATCTACGACAAATTTTTTCGGCGTATAAATGATTGAGCGTAATGCTAATGGAGCAACTGCAAATGGAATTGGTTCATTGCCATCGCCGTAAAAGATACATGGGACAAGACCTTGATTGCGTACAGCTTTAGCGGCTGTTTTGCCTGTGCTGCGCGCTTCTGCTTTTAATGTTATTTTACTCATGGAATGACTCCGCTACAATAAACTATAATTAAATTTTTATGATTCAAACAAAGAACTTATCGATGAATTATCGTGAGTTCTTAAAATTGCTTCTGCGAATAAATCCGCAACCGAGTGAACTTCAATTTTATCGGATTTCCAGTCACCGCGAAATGTATCCGTAACAAAAACTTTGGAAACTGCTTCGCTTTGATTTATCTTTTCGACAGCACTGCCGGAAAAGACAGCATGTGAACATAATCCGACAACACGACGCGCGCCGGCTTTCTTTAAGCCCTCAGCGCAATTGACAAATGTTGTGCCTGTGTCAATTAAATCATCAACAATGATGATATCACGATTTTCAACTTCACCGATAATATTTACAATCTCGGCTTGATTAGGCGCCGGACGACGTTTATCCACAACGACCAGACCCGCATCAAGTTTTTTTGCATACGAACGAGCGGTTTTTATTCCCCCGACATCGGGCGATGCGATTGCAAGATTTTCAAAATTCTGCGAACGCAATACTTTGATAAAAACAGTTGATGCGTAAAGATGATCAAAGGGTATATCAAAGAAACCTTGAAGCTGTGGCGTATGTAAGTCCATTGACATTACTCTGTCGGCTCCGGCTTCCGTCAATAAATTTGCAATTAATTTTGCCGTTATTGACACACGCGGCTGATCTTTTCTATCTTGCCGAGCATAACCGAAATAAGGGATAACCGCCGTGATTCTTTTAGCCGATGCTCTTCGTGCAGCATCAATGAGAATGAGCAATTCCATCAAATTATCTGATGGTGCTTGGGTGGATTGAATAATAAATAAATCCACGCCTCGTATATTCTCTTCGTATTTAACCCACAGCTCACCGTCGCTAAAATTGCGTATCGTGACTGCACCGAGCCGCTTACCAAGTGAGGCGGCGACATTGTCGGCTAGTAACCGGTTTGAACGCCCTGAAACAACTACCAATTCCGACATGATGCGGTGTTTTGTTGATTAACCGTAAAATTAAGCTGGGGCGGAAGGATTCGAACCTACGAATGGCGATACCAAAAACCGCTGCCTTACCACTTGGCGACGCCCCATTATCTGATGGTCTGCATTGCTGCTGACTACAAAAGAGCCGCAAAAATACATGTTCTTTTGTTAATAACCAAGATTTTTCAATGTTTTTTCTTGTTCTGATTGCTCACAGAAAGCAGATGAAAAATCATAAATCAATAAAAATCAAAATATTAAACAAATCAAATATCAATAATAATTCGGTGACTGCTGTGTAACAACAACATCGTGCGGATGCGATTCTCTTAAACCGGCAGCACTCATTTTCACAAACTGAGCATTTTGTTTCATCTCTTCAATGGTAGCACATCCGCAATAACCCATTGCTGCGCGCAATCCTCCTGCCATTTGATATATTGTATCGCTGACATTTCCTCGAAAAGCTACTCTGCCTTCTATACCTTCCGGTACAAGTTTGGAAATTTCTTCTTCTACGTCTTGAAAATAACGATCCGCAGAACCTTTTTGCATCGCTCCCAAAGATCCCATTCCTCGATATGCTTTGAATACTCTGCCCTCAAGTAATACTTTTTCACCGGGACTTTCTTCATGTCCGGCAAGCATACCACCAACCATAACGCAATCAGCTCCGGCTGCTATAGCTTTGGCAATGTCGCCGGTTTGCTTAATTCCGCCATCGGCAATCAAGGGAACATTTGCAGCATTGGTCACACTTGCCACATTCATTATGGCTGTAACTTGCGGCACGCCAACACCCGCCACTACACGTGTTGTGCATATACTCCCCGGACCGATACCAACCTTCACGCCATCGGCACCCGCTTCTATCAATGCTTGTGCTGCTGAAGCTGTCGCAATATTGCCTGCAATAACTTGAAGCGAAGGAAACAACGTTTTTACTTTCTTGACCATAGAAATCACTCCCAATGAGTGACCATGCGCTGTGTCTATAACAACCACATCTACTCCAGCCGTAACAAGTAATTGTACACGATCAGGGGTATCTTCAGCAATACCAAGCGCTGCACCAACACGTAAACGACCTTGCTCATCTTTACAGGCACGAGGATATTTTTTCTTCTTTTGAATATCTTTAAATGTAATAAGACCATGCAGTTCGCCATGTGTATCCGTCACCGGAAGTTTTTCAATTCTAAAGCGTTGTAACAGCTCTTCTGCATCCTCCAACGTTGTGCCCAAGGGGGCGGTCACCAAATTTTCCGTGGTCATAATATCTGCAATGCGCTGTTTTCCATTTGTACGAAACCTTATATCGCGGTTAGTAACGATGCCTATCAAATGACGCGATGCATCCACAACAGGAAAGCCCGAAATTTTGTATTTTGACATCATCTGTAAAGCATCATGGACTGTGTCATCGCTTGTAAGCGTTATGGGATTGCGTATCATGCCACTTTCCGATCGTTTAACCATATCTACTTCATCGGCTTGTCGTTCAGCACTCATATTTTTATGAATGATACCTATTCCGCCTTCCCGTGCCAGAGCAATTGCCATATTAGCTTCGGTAACAGTATCCATAGCCGCTCCTACAATTGGCATATTGAGTACGATTCCACGCGTCAGATGACTACATAAATCAGTATTACGTGGCATGATTTCCGAATAAGACGGTATGAGAAGAACATCGTCAAATGTGATGGCTTCGCCAATAATTTTGTTTCCGTACATTGCTATCCTTTAATTGACTGTCTATGAAAAAACCCCATCACACAAGAATACATCTTGCCCGATGAGGTTGGTTTATGAGTGCTATTGTTATTGCTCGAACAGATTTCCATTTACAAAAATGCGACATACTTCGTTGTCAGCCAAATGAATAAAAACTCATAATTATTGAGATTGGTAATATTCATGGATTCTTTGGCTCTTTTTGAGCAATCCATAGGCTCGCCGAAAAGCAATATCTCTACATACGCACAATCAGCATCAACTTCCGAGTGCCTATAGATTTCACCACCATTACCAGTAAAACTTCTGTCCGTAAAGGATAATAGTCAAGTAAAAACTTCGATGAGTTCACTTCACAATCACACATTCACTGCTTTGAGCTTAATGTCTCGCAGCAACAAGATTTAGCAGTCGGCTGCCATGTTTGTTTGCATCATATAGCATTGCTCCTCTTCTATGCATATCAGATTTTTATGTACAAACAAAGTTTCGTAGTTTTGGGAACATTACATCTTAGCATATTTATAATAATCAAGAATGTGGAAGTATTCTATGTCTCAAGTCCTTACAAATCTATCATGAAAATCTCAACAATCATGGTCAACATGGATTAAACATACAAACCATCATGAAAGCAATAAGACTTGTACGGACTATATGCAGAAACTTTTTTATCGGATGTAATCGAATGGAAGGTAAACATTCTCATGTGGATTCAGAGAAAGTCATATTAGCTATAGGTAATGCAACAGATACTTTATCTTTCAATTCCGGCATTCGTTCTGTTTTTCAAAGAGTTTGGATCCGAAATGACCAAGAAGGAGTCTGTAACTGAAGGACTTTCGCGTATTATACATCCCAAAATGGGTGTGGCAAACACGTTATCCATAAACTTGCCTAAACAACATGAAATCAGCTTTTCAGTATATAGGTCATTATGAGAGACAAGCCTTATGTAATTTCATTCTTTTGTGGCAATGTCTGAAAGTATGTCTGTAGCAATGGTTACCTACGTTTCTTGCGCCGTGCTTTATCGAGTAAAATCACAACGTTGTAAGCTTTATAGTTCGATATACTTTGTTATCATTGTACATACTCACAAGGTAATCGGAATGTTCATATACTTACACAAAGCATTACAATTGATTAGCAAAAAATTAGTTCACATATAATTTTTAAAACAAGTTCGGCATTTGGGAAGAATATTTCTCATTACCCCATACAAGCAGATTCTAAAAACCTTTCTATTCTTTTATCTCAGTAAAGCCCACAGCGGCAAGATATTGCTTGGAATGCATGAAAACGGTGTTGGGTAACTTAATGAACAAAGATCTGAAAGTGTTACACATTGAGAAAATAGATTCGGTCGGGTTAAGAATTGCTCAATACAACCCTCAATGTTAACATGAGGCAACTTATTGATAATGTATCATACTATTGTGGAAAACTAATGTACAAATTTTCATATTTTAAAGAAAACGACAAGCAAAGAATGTTCGATTTTATAGAACAAAACCCTTTTGCTTTTATGACAGGAAGTTTTCTTTCTGGCAATCAGGTGGCAACACAGATACCAATACTTTTAGAAGAAAGAGATGGTGAGATTTTTTTGCAAGGACATATAATGCGAAATACAGACCACCACAAAGCTTTTAGCGAAAACCCTCAAGTACTCATCGTATTTACAGGACCAAATTGTTATGTAAGCGCTTCTTGGTATAGCAATCCACAAATTGGTTCAACATGGAATTATATGAGTGTTCATATTGCAGGTAATATTACATTCATGAATAGTGATGAACTTGCAGTACTTATGAGAAAATTGACCTTAAAATTTGAAAATGGGAATACAGAATCACCCACTTTCTTCGACAATCTGCCAGATAATTTTTTACAGAAAATGATGCCGGCTATTATTGGTTTTGAAATTAAACCTAACAGGATTGAAAATATTTTTAAGTTAAGCCAAAACAGAGATGAGCAAAGTTATCTCAACATTATTTCAAAACTCCAAAAAATTGGAGGGGATAGTGAGTTAATCGCTCAGGAAATGATAAAAAGGAAAGCCGAAATTTTCCCTGAAGGCATACTTTGGGACAGTTCAAAATTCGATTCATAATTTATAAATTTTTATACAATGCAAATTAAAAAACTTGAAAAAAGCGAAATTTCAGATTTCAAAGCTCTCATAGAAATCTTTAAAGAAGTGTTTGAAAATGACGAAATAATTCTTGAGAGTGAACAATTGGGTGACTTATTATCCAAACCTGACTTTATGGTATTTGTTGTAACATTGGACGGTAACGTTATTGGAGGTTTGACTATCTATGTGCTGCATAGATATTATGCTTCAAAACCATTAGCTTATATTTATGATGTGGGTATATCACCAATGTATCAAGGGAAGGGTTTTGGCAAAGCATTAATGGCAGAAGTGTGTCTGTTCTGTAAGCAAAACAATTTTGAAGATGCTTATGTAGAAGCAGAAAGCGATGATATAGATGCTGTTAATTTTTATCGAAGAACAAAGTTTACTACCGAGATGAATGCAACGCACTTTACTTATTCTTTTAATCATGAATAACCGATTATAGTGTCGGCTTTGACCGGTTCTATGTTCCCAATTATTTATATCGAAAGGTAGAGCATAAACATCTTCTCAACAACAACGTTAATTATGGTATATCTCTACATTTTTTGGTAATATTACCGTAAATGTACTGCCTTGACCAAGTGTACTTTCGCATGTAATTTCGCCACGAATCATTTCGACCAACTGTTTGGTTATTGACAAACCAAGTCCCGTCGAAGATTCGCCGGCTGTGGGTTTATTTGATAATTTTGCAAATCGTTGAAAGAGTAATGATTTTTCTTCTTCAGGAATACCCGGACCTTTGTCCTGCACAGAAATATACACATGGCTATTTGTTTCTCGAAGCGACAAAGAAACCATCGAACCACTCTCCGAAAATTTAATTGCATTCGTTAATAGATTTTCAATAATTTCCTTTAAAAGCTCAATATCCGTTGTCAACATAACTTCTCGTAAAGAGTACATTATGTCAATTCCTTTTATATTAGCTCTCACACGGTTCTTTTCGCCTATAGAAACAAGTAAATCTCGCAAATTTTTATTTTCAAAATGAGTACTGAGCATCCCATCGTCAATGCGTCGGACTTCAAGCATATCAACAAGTATTTTATTTATATCATGGACACGTTCCGAAATTGTTCGCGAAAGATACTGAATCTTATCAAGAGCCAATGTATCGGCAAATTGCGACAACATTTCACTTTGCATAAGAATGCCGCCTAACATATTTTTTACATCATGGGTTACTATTTCAATGACACTATTTTTTACTTCATAAATTTGTAATAACTCGGATGTTCTTTCAATAACTTTTTCCTCTAATCTATCATTAAGAACACGCAATTCATGCTCTAACTGCACACGCTCGGTTATGTCTTGTATAGTTCCTATTCCCATGACAATCGTCATAAACCGAGAAACAGAATAATATGTCCTATAGTTTCCGTCAACACACTTACCTTGGAACTCTAAATGTTCGGATATGTCCTCATGATGTTGATTATTCTCATTCTTAGAATTGAACCATGTGTTTTTTACTTTAATTCTATCAAGCGGATGGATAAATGTGTTCAAGAACTCATGAGTTTTCATTTCAACGTTTGTACTTACTTGAAAACCGAACAATAGAAGAAAATACGGCGACATATCAATCATATCTTTTTCGGCAATATACTTCCATGTTCCTAATTTTGCCATTTTTTTTGCCATTATCAAGCGGCTATACGTTTCAGCCATTTGATTTTCTGTGTTTTTCCTGTCAGTAATAAATGTGAAGGAATTAAAAAGAGATAATGGTTTGCCCTCACTGTCCCTTTCAAATATTGTTGTTTTTCTTTGCAGCCATTCCCATTGATTATGAGAATTCATCACACGATACTCCAATTCTCTATACTCAGAATCGGGCAATGAATTACATGAACTTATAAATTCGTCCATCAATGGTATATCATCGGGGTGAATGTTTGTATTAGGATTATGTTTAATTTTTGAAACAATTATTTCTCTTTCATCGCCGCTGTAGCCAAGTTGTTCAAGTAAGGATTTGCTGTAATACACTGTCTTTTTTTGTACCAAATCGTATATTGAAATTGTAACAGGATTGAGTTCTGCAAGTTTTTCTAAGAGTTGTGCGTGATCTCGTAATTTATCTTCTTTATATTTTTGTTCGGTGATATCGTTAAAATACCCGTACCACACAGTATTGCCGGTCGGAGATTTTTGCGGTGAGGATTTTCCCTCAATCCACACTGTTTTTCCATGAACGATAACAGGAAATACTATATGCCAATCGGTAATATGTTCGGCAGAGTAATACACAGATTCCATCACTGCTCTTACATAATCACTGCGAATCTTACGCAGCAATATTTCTGCATTTTCCGCAAGCAATTCCCTCGACACACCCAATAATGCAGTCATGCCAATACTGCAATATGAAAAGTATGAAGTTCCGTCAGGCTTTAAAACATATACATATATAGATCCGGGTAAATGTTGCGTGATTCTGTCGAATCTATCTACTATTTCAAGACTGTTAGTTTCAAATCGCTTTTCTGCTGTGATATCTATGCCTATTGCATGTATTTCGTGATTTGATTGGTTGCCAATCAAATGATATTCCCAACGAATCCAATGAATATCGCCCTGAATGTCAGCGATTCTCGCCGTAAATGAGATGACTTTTTCTCCTTGTTTTATGCAATCCGCCAATGCTTGGCACACTATCTCTTGGTCTGATTCATGGTGTAGTGCTATATGTGAAATATTTATGGCTCTGTCCGCACCATGAAAGGTTTGAGCAAAAGAGTCGTTCGTAACAATATGCTCCCCTTCCACTGAAATGCGCAGAACATACAAGCCTCGTACCTGTTGCAGTGTTTGCATCAGAAGGTATTCTTGCCCAAAAGTGCCATCAGTTTGGTTCAGCATAGTTATATGTTTTCATCGTACAGGTTCTGCAATGAAAAACCAAATACGAAAACTATAATGAGATGAATGAAGTTGAACATCAAGGATAGTAACATATCCGTTTTGTACAGTAAATGTAAAATATCATTACGGCAATGATAGTGCCGAATTTTTAAATCTCTGTTTAATTTCTGCGCAATGTTCTTCAAACAATAGGCGCAAGGGTATCCACTGCTTGGACAATAGCGGAAGCATCAATATCATCAAGACTTTGTTTACCAAACAGTATAATATGAGGCATACCAAAAGGAGCAAACCTTTGGGCATCATGAGTTGTAAGATATAAACCAATTGTAGGAATCTGAACTGCTGAGCCAAGATGAATCATTGCTGTATCAGGCGATATAAGCACCACACACTGCTGTAACATACGCTCCGATTCCGAAAATGATGATGTATTCGGTGACGGAATAACATAAGGCGATTGTTCCAACCATTGTTTATCATCATAACGTTGGGGCATGGCAAAGATGATACAAGGTCGCTTCATTTTTTCTATTGTAGCAAGCCACAATTCTTTCGAGCGCTCTCTGACAGGGCTTCCGGCACTAATATTTATTGCAACAATACCATTCGTATTTACAGAAGATATAAACTGCGCAACTTGTTTATCTATTGGCATTGGCGGAATTGAAGGCAATGTATCTTGTGCGCTGTATCCTATGGACAAGTAATCCAACAATGCTAAATTTTTTTTGATGATATGCTCCGAATTATCCACAGTAAGCACTGCATTGTAATGGTCACTATGTCCCGCAAAATCCAAACCGACGCTATGCCGAGCACGTAATATCCGCGACATAAGCATAAATGTAAATGAAAGATTATCTTTGGGATTAAATAGTATATCAGCGGGATGGAATAAAAAAAACAAAACACAAGAAAGGAAATCCTTTTTTGCATGGAAAAGTCGAGTTATTGTTGTCTCATATTTGTAAAAAGAGTAAGCCCTTTTACCCGGCGTTACAATGTACAACTTCATATCAGGAAAAGACTTCCTTAAAATTTTCAACAATGGGGTCGTCAATATGGAGTCACCAAATCGCTCCAGTCCCAAGATCACAATAGAATTGGGCGCAGCCATCGGTGGAGCCATTTTCTTTTTCTGTCCAAAGATGACTCGTAACCAGCGAGCATACCTTTCTCGTTTTGTTTTCGGATTCATTCGTGTGATGTTATTCGTGTTTGAAGTGTATAAAATATGCTCTTGACATACAAAAATACAGAGACTAAGGATAACTATTTATGACGAATCACGATTGATTTCGCCGTATTTTTGCTTTCAAATTCTCATTTTACTCAAAAAACATTGCCTTGGACATGACAATTTCATTGAACTGGTTGAAAGAAATAATTGATATACCGTACACAATTGAAGAGCTTGATTATACACTTACCATGCTTGGACTTGAAGTCGAAAAAATTCATACGTCCGGCAAAGAGTTCCAAGGTTTTGTCATTGGAAAAGTACTTACCAAAGAGAAGCATCCCGACGCCGATAAGTTGTCTGTATGCAATGTGTTCGACGGTACGGAAGAGCGTCAAATAATTTGCGGTGCGCCCAATGTGGATGCCGGACAAACCATCGTCGTTGCTCTACCCGGTGCAAAAGTACCTCATGGTGGTTTCGAAATAGCCAAAAGGAAGATTCGCGGCATTGAGTCGCATGGTATGATATGTTCACAAGCCGAACTTGGTATCGGTGAAGACACGGGAGGAATATGGGTTTTGCCGGATAACTGTACTATTGGTATGTCTTTAGCACAATATCTCGGTCTTGACGATACCATCATAGAAATAGGCATCACTCCCAACAGAGCCGATTGCCTAAGCCATATTGGTATTGCGCGAGAAATTGCAGCTCGAACCGGTGGCAGTATTCGATTACCTTCACTTCAACTTACAGAAGACAAGAATCACTCCATACATAATGACATAACCATTGACGTTGACACTACATCACTTTGTCCGCGTTATGCCGCTCGCACTGTGAAAAATGTTCGCATTATAGAAAGTCCGCTCTGGCTTAAACAACGCTTAGAATCAATAGGTATGAGACCAAGAAATGTGATTGTAGATATTACCAATCTTGTGCTTATGGAATGTGGGCAACCGCTGCATGCCTTCGACTTAGACACAATACAACAAAGGAAAGTCATTGTCAAAACGGCGCAACCGCAAGAAGAATTTACTACTTTGGACGGTAAAAAACGCATACTTGATGAGAAAATGTTGATGATTTCTGATGCAGAGCGACATATTGCGGTGGCAGGTGTCATGGGAGGTGAAAACAGTGAAATTTCGGACTCAACGGTCAATGTCCTTATCGAATCGGCATATTTCAATCCATCAAGTATTCGCAGAACAGCAAAAAAATTAGGAATCTCAAGCGATGCTTCGTATCGTTTTGAGCGCGGAGTTGATCCTGACACAATCATATATGCAGTTAATCGTGCAGCACAGCTTATGGCTGATTTAGCCGGAGGCACAATAACTCAAGGCATTATTGATATATATGACAATCCTGTTATTCCGCCGACAATTACTCTGCGCTTTGCGCAAATTGAGCGTGTGTTGGGGATAAGTGTGCCCACTGACACCATACAGTCATTCATAACATCGATTGGTTGCATAATAATCAGTTCACAAACGGATTCTATCACAGTGCAAGCCCCATCATGGCGTGTGGATATACATCAAGAAATTGACCTTATTGAAGAAATTGCACGTTTATATAATTATGATAATATTGAACCGGATCGCAATGCAATATTCCCTGCCGATGCCGAAATTTCACCCTTGTTTACATCACCGGAACGTCGCCATACTATACGACATTATCTTGTTCATCGCGGTTTACATGAAATTATTACCTATTCATTTACCGATGCAGGTACGGCATCACTTTCCAATACTCAAACAATTACAATAGCCAACCCATTAGGCGAAGAATTCTCCGTAATGCGTCCTTCGTTGCTGCCGGCAATGATGAAAGTGATTGATAGAAATTGTCGTAATGGTCAAAGCTCACTCGCTTTATTTGATTGCGGTAAAATTTTTTCTGCATCAAAAGAAAAAACATTTATTAAAGGTATTCGCGAAAAAGAAGAACTATGCATTGCATTAACAGGCGATTATCAGCATCAACATTGGGCAGAAAAACAAAGAAAATATGATTTTTATGACATTAAAGGTATTGTAGAAGAATTGTTGTTCGATTCCTTGCATTTATCGGGTATTATGCTTGTTCCCTCCGAGCAAGATAATGCTATGTATGGACCGAATAGAATGGATATAATTGCTCATAAAAAAATAATTGGAACTTTGGGCGAAGTTCACCGTTCCATCATCAAAAAATTCGGTATTGACCAAGCAGTTTTTGCAGCATCAATTTCTCTGTCGGATATTTATACACATCCGCAAAAAAAATTACATTATACAATGGTTTCACCATTTCCTTTTGTTCGGCGAGATGCAGCTTTTACTCTTGCCGAAGACATTGCTGCCGATGAAATTCTTCGAGCCGTCAAAGGTGTCAACAGCCCATTATTAAAAGGTGCTAATATTTTTGATGTGTTTACTGGTGCAACAGTTGGTGAAGGAAAAAAAAGTATAGCTCTTGCACTTACATTCGGCTCTGATGAACGTACATTAGTTGACTTAGAAATTAATACTCATTTTCAAGCAATCGTAGAAGCAATCGAATCCGGCACCGGAGCAACTTTGCGCCAATAATCAATAATTATTTTGTTATCTCAAAGAAAAAAAAATATGAAAAAAATAATTTCCGTAGTAGGCGCTCGCCCTAATTTTATGAAAGTTGCTCCTATTCATCGCGCTTTTCAGCGGTATTCATCGGATATAGAACACAGCATTGTCCACACAGGGCAACATTATGATGCAGCAATGTCTGATGCGTTTTTTCAAGATTTAGATATGCCGGAACCCGCAGTTTTTCTTGGAATCGGATCAGGGAGTCACGCAGTGCAAACCGCAAAAGTTATGGTTGAATTTGAAAAAGTATGTGAAAATATTCGCCCTGATTTAGTGATTGTTGTCGGTGATGTCAACTCTACTGTCGGATGTTCATTAGTCTCTGTAAAAATGGGAATTGCCACAGCACATGTTGAAGCAGGTTTGCGCAGCTTCGACAGAGCAATGCCCGAAGAAATAAATCGCATAGCAACAGACGCTATTTGTGATTATTGGTTTGTAACAGAACAAAGTGGCATTGATGAATTACATAAGCAGGGCGCGCCACAACATAACATATTTTTTGTTGGCAATACTATGATTGATTCATTACATTATGCACTGCCCAAAGCAAAAAAATCACAGTTTATTCATAAACTAGGTCTTACAGAAAAAAGTTATGCTCTTATCACAATGCACCGCCCCAGCAATGTTGATGAGCCGGAACAACTCCGCACTTTATTACTCATGCTTGCTGAACTCTCTCAACTACGTGATATAGTTTTCCCTGTTCATCCCAGAACAAGAAAGAATATCGAGATATTCGGTCTATCGGATATAATTACTTCACATCCGCGTATGCACTTAATTGATCCGCAGGGTTATATCACATTTTTACATCTAATGATGAATGCCGATTTTGTCATGACAGATTCCGGCGGAATTCAAGAGGAAACAACTGCATTAGGAGTCCCGTGCTTGACAATACGTACTACGACAGAAAGACCTGTCACAACATCGTTAGGAACAAACATTCTTGTGCAACCGAGTCCCGATTCTATACGCCAAGCATTAAATGACATGGTGAGACTACCGAGAAAATCAGGACAAATACCTCCTCTATGGGACGGAAAAGCTGCTGAAAGAATAGCGGACATTATATACAAAATACTCTAAAATCATTGCTATGATTCGTCATCACTACACGTTAGAACATATCGTTAATGAGTGTCGGCGTGAATTAGTCGGTTTATATATATCCGATTGCTTTACACAAGAAAAAAACATTCTCATGATTGAATGTACCGCGGAAAAACATGAAATATGGTTGGAGTGTTGGCTTGATACCTATAATGGTTCTTTCTTTTTAAAGAAGGATTTTGCTAGGGCGCGCCATAATGCAAAAGACTGCTTTTCCGCCATCGTAGGACAACAAATACGCGATATACAAATCTATGATCATGACAGAATTATTGCGATTCATACAACTTCGTACATCCTCTATTTTTTACTATTTAGCGGTGGTAGAGCAGAAATAATATTATGCGATATTCATGCTATGCCCATAGCGCAATTTTTGTCATACCATAATTTTTCTTATAAAAATATTGAAAATTTATTGACCCCAAACAATTCCACCTTTCGTTTACACAAATATGTATCGGTTAAAAATGTAGAAGAACATCTGCAACTATTTACAAATGATGTGAATATCCAAGAAAACACTAAAGAAATTATTAATAAGGCATTACCTGAAATAGGAAAATATTACTGTCAACACATAGAACAAAAATTTCGACATTTATCGCATGGTGATACAGACAAAGTGGCTGTGCTTGCAAAGCTCATAGTCGAGATATATTACAGCCTAAAATCATCTGAAGAATATTTTTGCCTTAAACTTGATTCTACGTATATTTTTTCATTAATTCCCCTTGACGGTTTCTCGATAGTCTTTAAAAGCAGCAGTATTTCCGAAGTTATCAGACGCACTGTTTCTTTGAGACGAAAAGCGCAAAGAGAGTATGAAATTATTCATACATTACGCAATACCTTAGAAAAAAAAGCGCAAAGAGCGCAAAGGACACTTACTCTTTTGGAAAAGGAAGATGCAGCACTTCAAAAAACCGAAAATTACAAGTTATGGGCAGATATTTTATTTTCACAAGAAAATGGCAGGATTAAACCGGATGAAAAAGAATTTATTACTTCAAATTGGGATGGTGACATAATTCATATTCCTGTTTCGACAGAAAAAACACTGATAGAAAATGCCGAGCTTTATTATGTAAAACTTCGCAATGCACATCAATCCGCCAAAATACGCCAACAACGTATTCCTATCTATGAAAAAGAGTTAGCAACACTCAAAGGATGGATTGCAACACTAAACAACAATCCGGATCTGGCTACATTGGAAGAATTATATCAAAAAGTTTTTAAAACATCCACAAAAAAGATGAATTCTATTCAAGAACAATCACCAAAATTTCGGGTATTTCCCTTAGATAATGGATTTACACTTTATGTTGGCAAAAATGCCGCAAACAATGATGAATTAACAATGCGATTTGCAAAACCCAATGACCTTTGGTTTCATGCAAGAGGTGTTAGTGGTTCTCATGCTGTTCTTCGCCACAATGGTAAAGAAAAGCCCACAAAAAATATTATTGAAAAAGCGGCTGCCATTGCCGCCTATTATTCCTCTGCACGTAATGCTTCCTATACGCCTGTCGCATATACCGAAAAAAAATATATTCGCAAACCCAAAGGAGCACATCCGGGTGCGGTTGTTATGGAACGAGAAAAAGTGGTAATGGTGTCACCCGGTTTACCGGAAGGTCATACTGAAAAAGAATAGTTTATGGCTGTAAAAATACTTTCACTCCCTCGACAGTCCATCGTGATTTAACACTGACGGAAACAGGGTTTGTTAAAAATCTCTCAGCAAATGAATATGGATATGCTGTGCCAAAATCATATTTACCATTATTATTCGCATCATGAAACACCCCAAGTATATACTCACCCGGTGGTATATTGTTCATAGTCCAATCGCCTGTTTTTGGAAGAATTCTCGTATATTGATTTGGTGTTCTTCCTCCTGCATTTTTCTGTGATAACAAAAGAATATATTGTCCGCCGGATATTGACAAAGAATCATACAATTCCCCTTTAATTGAACCAAATTCACGGCTATCTATCGTTCTAAATCGAATGCGTTGTGTACTGTCCTTCATTCTTTGCCCATTCCATGATCTAATGTTTTTATGTTGTAATTCAAATTCATACCATTGATAAGAATAAAGTGGATCTTCACTTGTAATTACAACTTCCGCAGGATGTAACCATCGGAAAAACAGTGCTTGAGATTTGTTGTTTTTAGTATCGGTCAATGATATTCCTCGCATACATACATTTGTATCTACTGCTGTGGAAAACAAAATACGCATTTCCGCATATAATGAAATATTTTTACTGCTGTCACGCAAGGATATAGATTCAATAAATGGTTTCGTGCTATCAATTTCTATTATACTTTTGAACACTTTGCTGCGTAAAGAATCCTGAATTTTATTACCTGCTTTATCTTTTATGTCAGTGTTACATACAATTTTCCATATTTTAGAGGTATCAAGAGCATTTTCCAGTATTCCATAAACAGTTTTTGTGTTTTTAGCGTTTTTGTAGATAGCTGTAAATCGTATGTCTTCTATTATATTTTCATTAGTATCTTTTAAAGAAAAAAACTGCGGTTTAAGAAACATACTATCAATTTCTTCGGAAAAATCCAATTGTAATAGCCGTTGACTGAGCGGATCTGCCGTATATAATGCCGGAGCAATAATATCAATTGCTTCACCACACCGGACTATTGTAGGCGAGGAGCGCGCCTTGTTAACGACAACTTGTTTCCATGTTGTGCCAAAACCATCGGTACCCAGAGAAAACAAACGATCTTTATATTGATCTTTGACCGTCATGAGCCGATATTCACCGTCCGGCAAAGCATAAAAAGTAAACTCGCCGGAACTCCCTGTTTGGGTGATGTAACTTGCTTCCGTCACCGAAGGATTAAGCGTATCTTTGTTAAGAGCATTCAGCGGATACAAAAACACATATATTCCCGCAGGCATAGATTCAAATATCTTTCCTTTAACTATTCCACTATCTATACTATTGCCCGTGGAAAAAGTCAAAGAAAATGATTCTGTCGGTTTATTACCCCTTAAATCCGTATAATCCGCACCCAACGAAACTGTATAGGTAGTATTTGTTTCTAGGGGCTGAGTAAATTGAATATCCAAAAACCTCCCACTCCAATCCAACTCATAAGTTAAACGAGGCGTTATAAATATGTTTTCCGATATCGTTGCTTTTTGAATATACTCGGAGAATTCGATGGTTACCTTATCGGCACTATAATTTTTTGTCATTTGAGCCGGTTCAAATGATATAACATTTGGCGGTTCTTTATCAGGTGGTCCGCCGGATGGTCGCTGCTCATTAGCACAGCCGAATAGTGCGGCACTCATTAGAATAATCACCATACTATTTATGAACAGACTTTGTATTTTCATGCTTGATTTATGAATGTTTCCCAGATTATCCCCATAAAAAAAAGCCGATGATTGAGTCATCGGCTTTTCAATTTACGAAAGTTTTTTCGCTTTCTTCTCTTTTACAGCTTATTTAACATATATCATGCGGCGGGTCAAGCTCTGACCATTAGCTGTCAATGTGTAATTGTAAACACCCGCACTCAAGTTATATATGCCACCGTCAAAACTGACAGGAACAAGACCATAGGCGACACCATCATACAATACCGCTACTTCACGACCAAAGTTATCGCTCACTACTAAACGTGCTGTGCCCGATTGAGGAACATTGAAGCGGATTGTCGTTACACCGTCAAATGGATTCGGATCATTGCCGCTCA
>JAFLBY010000054.1 GCA_017302855.1 Candidatus Kapaibacterium sp. | reverse complement strand
CTTTATTATTTGATAAGGGCATATATGATATTGATATGTTCGGTTTTGTCATAGATTTTCTGCATAATTCTTTTCCGAGTGGTCATGCGACAACAGCCATGAGTGCTGCAACGGTCGGAGCAATTATGTATCCGACTTTGCGCATACCTCTGTATATTGCCGGTGGAATAGTGGCATTTTCACGTGTTATGGTCGGTGTTCATTATTTCAGCGATGTTATTGTTGGGACATTCATAGGTGTGGCAACAGCTTTGTTTTTTTCATATAAATTTTTGCGGTAATTTTTTTATTTTTCATAGTGAAACTAATGTTCTTTTTGCTTCGACATAGTATTCTGACAATATGTATCATCCTCATAGGAATGGTGTGTTGTACTTATACATCAGAAGCGAAATCCAAACCAAAGCAAAAAAAATCAGTGGCACGAACAGCTAAAAAAACGAAAAAAGTTGCCAAAACTTCAACAAAACGGTCAAAGAAAAAAAGAAAATCTGCTCCTGTACGCGAGGAAGTATTTCCACAATTAACAGTCGTGTGGGATACGGTATTTTCACCCGGTATGAGAACTAAAATATATTCTTATGGTAGATCTAATGTTTTGGCACATGTTGTCGAAGTGAATAATAATGACCCCACATTACGTTTGGGAATTATTAAGGGACAAAGCTATATTTCCGGCTTAGAGCGTTTGGGTGATATGATGTTTCGTATGGATTCAACGCAATCGGACAGTGTTCTTTGTGCTGTCAATGCGAATTTTTGGAGTGCATATCGCAATGTGCCCATAGGTCCTTTGGTTATTGATGGTGAAGTGGCGCAAATGACTCATCATAAAAAATGGTCAAGTGCTTTTTTTGATGAACGCAACAGAATGATTATTGATACCTTCCGTTTAACAGGAACAATAACATTGCCGCGCAAAAAAAAATATATGCTCAGCGATGTCAATATTCGTCGTGATACAACAGGAATCGTTTTATATAATACCTATGCAGGAAAAACAGTCCCGTATGTGCATGAAACGAGTATAGAAAAAGCTGTACAAGAATTTGTTGAAAATCATAAATATGCTGCGGAAGATTCTACGGAATCAGAATTAGACATAAATGAATTACGCGAAGCACAAGCAGAAGCGCGCCGTGCCCGCGATAAAGAATTTCCGATGTGGAAAGTGAAGGTGCGCCATTTACGTTTACCGAGAATAAATTTACCGACACCATGTTTGGTATTGGGTGTTCATGATTCCGGCACAGTAAGTATGCCTTTGCGGGGCAGTGTTATCAGTTTCGATAAATCATTTTCTCTTGATGATTTGCCCAAAGTCGGCGACACTGTCTATTATCAATTTACAACGACTCCTTTTCCTACACGACGATTTGCCAATGCGGTATCGGGGACGCCGCGTTTAGTGCGTAATGGTATTGCAAAACATGAGGCGATGGAAGAAGGTGCGCGGGCTGTCCGTTTTCGTAATCATGGCTTGGCAAGAACGGCAATAGGACAAAGTCGCGATGGAAAAACTACGTATATCGTGATGGTGGAACCACCCACAAAAGGAAAAAATAATAATGGTGCAACCTTACAAACACTTGCTAATTTGATGCGTGATATAGGCGCGTGGAATGCCATGAATTTGGATGGCGGCGGCTCTTCGATGATGACAATTTGCAATACGAATGTTTGTACCAATACAACCATACCGACGGGACGACGTATTTCGGCGGCATTGGCATTATTCAGACGATCAAAATTATTTAAACCACATCTGATAAAACATCGTGAGCAAGAAGAATAAAGTACTGCAATAATGTGAAATTATACAAAAGTTAAAGTTATTGTTGAGATGTACTTGATGAGTAATATTTTGTAACACAGAAAACCGAAAAACCACGTAATTATAGAACCTGCCTAAACAAAATCCGGGAAGTTGAATGTTTGTATATTTGCAAAAACAACAACAACGTACACTTACAAAACAAGTCCCCGATATGAACTTGACAAAAATACAAAAAACAAGGTAATAGCAATCTGTGAAGAGATTCTTAAAAAAAACTCACTTTTTGCTCCGAATAATCTCTGTACTCAATAATAGTGTGCATCATCCATAAACGTAAAACAGTATGTCAGTGACGCTGCCGTTTATACTTGCGCAAAAGTAGTGTTGAAATTATAATACATTATTGCTCTTCGCGCAAGCCCTGCACATCGGTAATAAACCATTTATTGCGGATACGAATAGCGGAAAAGGAAATATTTTTCATATAATTAAATTCACAAAGCAAACGATGTGAATTTGCGGTAAGTGTATCCGTTTTGACACGTGTGATTGGCATACCATATAATATTCTGCCCATACGAGCAATATCATCTTCCATTTCATAGCGTTCAAGAGCTAAAATGGGATCGCCCGTGGGACGTACCAATAAACCTGCCGCTGCACGTGCATTTACGCTGTCCAATTCTGCTTTGAACAAATACACAGTGCCGACGGAAGTTTCCCTTGTGGGTTCCGGCTCATAGGTGCGTTTTGTACCAAAGACAAAAACTTCACATCCTGAAAATGTCAGAAGAAAAACTATGGCAAATATATATTTCATTGCTTCAAAAAATCTGTCGTTACTGCAAGTGCTTCGTCCAATGCGGGAGTGCTTCCTTGAAAGGGATGTACTGCCCCGAAAGTGTGACCTGTACGCGCGATGACATGAAATTGCGTGCGTGCAGACGAAGAGTCCCGCAATTTATGTGCCTCTCGTAAAGGAACGGTCATATCTTGTTCGGCATGAACAATGAGTAATGGTGTATGTAGGAGTTGAGCTGCCATAGTGACAGGAGATATGCTAAGTTCATTTTTTGTAATATCTTGCAGATAATCCAAACCAAGAGAAAGTGCTTGTCCTGTACGTGCATTTTCTACCGGAAAAGCCCCTGATTCTGCCCACTGTAGTTTTTGTCGCGGAGAAAAACGATCGAAGGTTGCAACAGAATTCCATATAGCTGCTTTCATGATATGCGAGGAGCGAGCCGCCGCCGCTAAAGCAATACCGCCGCCCCGCGAATGTCCAAGAATAGACAAAGGATTATTGGCATATTCATGTAGAGACGGGTGGAGTGTACCTGCTTGTAATGCTTCGATAAGAGCAAGTGTCTCGCTTATCTCGCGTGAGATGGTATTACGATGGAAATCTTCGGGTGCTTCGATACGGTCGCTATTGGGACGATAACCATTCAAAGAAAAATTAATTGTAATGGTAATCATGTCGTGGCAGGTAAAATGCTCTGCGATATAGGGGAAAAAGCCCCAATCCTTAAATCCCTTAAATCCATGAAGAATAAGGAGAATGGGGCTGCGAACAGTTGCTGATTTTGTTAGACGGATATCGCCTGTCATCGTATCATGATGATGTGCAAGAGGCTTGAAAACAAATGGAATACAATCAGACATCGTGTTGCTTAATCGAAAAGGGAATCGGGCACTTCAACATTCATCATCAGCATAGCTGAAGCAATAGTTTTGCCCTGAGCATCAAGTTTAAGTGATACAGTGCCTCCCCCGCCGAGAGTATTGTGTAATACAAAGTTTACAGCCCATAAATTAGGCAATTCATAACGCTCAATATTACCTAAGGTAATGCCCTCGAAATGACTCTTAACTCTTTCCACAGTAAGAACATCACGAATAATCGGATACCATTCGGGTTTATAGGCAATCACACCACAATTGGCTGCATCGCCTTTGTCGCCACTACGGGCATGTGCAAGTTTTGATAAAGGTACTGTCATAGTATATTCTCTAAGTGAAGATAATAATAATTGCAAAAATACTGAATTTACACATGGTCAATCAATCATTATTTTGATTAATGAAACTACCACAGGTCTTGCCGGAACTGACTCCGGCTTTTGTGTCAGGTATTTATCGTAAAAATTTTCCCCGGACTAAAATTTTCAATCTTCATTCATTGAGAATATGATTGACCGTAAAAAGTTATTTATACTACAATCTTTTTACACATCTATTATGACAATTTACGAACGCGAATTATCCAATAGGCGGCGGTTTTTTGTGCTAATGTCAAAGCTCTGTGTTCAATGCGTCCTCGTTTTTCGATATTCTTTTTATATGGAGCGGGGTCGCGTACCACAATACTTTTAATGGTAGGCACTCCGTGCTCGAAAGCAATTTTTGCTGCTGTACAGACCACTGCATGATTCATGCGCGGGCGACTTTGATAAGATATAAGTACAGGTCTTTGCGCTTTGAGTTCCCGCAGAAGTAAAGAAGGGGATGGTGCACCCGGATAGAGTGCTGCTCTAACTTCATAATGTCCACCCTTGACATCAATACCCCATTTATTAAGATGACGGGTCATCACATCGAATCCGGCAGGCTTATTGGCAATATTGCCCCACGGGTCTTTACCGAACGATTGCAAAACAATAGCTTCCTGTGAAATGGACACACCATAGTAACGCAATACCATCTGAATTGATGCCGCCCAACACCACATTGAGTTCCTTTGCATAGCAAAATTATTATCCAAAATGTCCGATTGTATGCCTATATACTGTGTCATGTCAATCCTTTCTGCGAAGTTTGTATCATTATTTTACGAAATTACTGTTTTTAAGGAGAATTTCATAGATGTCATTAGTGACAAAAGCACTTGTGTTACGAGAAAAAAATGGCATACCAACCGTAGAGGACTTCCCCTTGCCCGCAATGCGGAACAATCAAGTCACAGTAAAAATTCATGCTGCGGCGTTGAACCATCGCGATGTGTGGATACAGCAAGGTCTCTATGCAAAAATTCAGTATCCCGCTATTGTGGGGTCTGATGGATGTGGTTATGTAAGTGATGTTTCGGAAGGGGTTAGCGAATCTCTTATCGGGCAGAGAGTGATTCTTCATCCTTCATTGATGTGGGGTGATGACATCAAAGCTCAAAGCAATAATTTTCAAGTATTGGGTATGCCTACCTATGGTACTTTTGCCCATCATTGCATTGTTGATGCCGATCGAGTGTATGCTGCTCCGTCCTATTTATCCGATGCGGAATGCGCCGCCTTACCTCTTGCGGGACTTACCGCATGGCGTGCTTTGATGACGCAGGGAAAAGCCCAAAGCCATCATAAAGTGCTTATTACAGGTATCGGTGGTGGTGTTGCTCTTTGTGCGGCACAATGTGCTCTTGCTTTGGGTGCAGAAGTATGGGTTACATCCGGCTCACAAGATAAAATTACAATGGCGCAAAGTATTGGTGCAAAAGGCGGCATTCTCTATTCAGAACCGGACTTTGGGAAATCTTTGATGAAATCTATGGGTGGTTTTGATATAATTGTGGACGGCACAGGCGGAGAAACGCTCAATCATGCTCTTGAGGCAATCAAACCCGGAGGCACAATTGTGAGCTATGGCGCAACAGCCGGAACACCGAATAATGTCAATATTCATCGTATATTTTGGAAACAGGTGCATATTATTGGTTCAACGATGGGTAATGATAATGATTTTGCGGAAATGCTTGCATTTGTTTCTCAACATCGCATAAAACCAATCATCGCAAAAACATTTCTTTTAGAACAAGGCGCAGAAGCTTTTCGATATTTACAGAGCGGCGCACAAACAGGAAAAGTAGTTTTACTCATGGAGAATATGTGAAAACAATAACATCAGAAAAAAAAGACATACTCAGCGCAATTGCGGATATATTACATGATATTTTCGATCGTGATTATTATGCGGATAAAGCCATCGAATATTTTTTTAGGAATCATCGTTTAACGGATGATAATGTTCGCCAGATTATTGCGGAGGGGGTCTATCATATATTACGCGAAGGCGGACATTTTCAAGCAATTGCCGCAAGCGATTCTGTCTATGATACGGGCTGCGCATGGTATGAAAGTACAATTGAAAAAATAGATTTTTCGGATAAAATACAGTCTTTATCAAGACAGCAACGTTTATCGGTGACAGAGTGGATGGATAGTTTTGCTTCTGCACAACTCGGTGACCGATATGAAAATATTTTTGCGTCTTTACAAAAAGCACCTCGCGTATATATTCGTGCCAATACATTATTAACTACTCCAAGCGAATTAGTGACATTATTGGAAAGGGAAGGTCTTGAGCCGACAATAGTGAGTAATGAATGTGTAGAAATCAGCAATATTCGCGGATTATTTAGGACAGAAGCATTCAAAAAAGGCTTATGTGAAGTTCAAGATTTCGCTTCGCAATATGTGGCACATTTTTGTGATGTTGAACCGGGTATGCGTATAATTGACGGCTGCGCCGGAGCGGGTGGTAAGTCTTTGCATCTTGCTGCATTAATGAAAAATAAAGGGCGCGTGCTATGTCTGGATATTTATGAAGAAAAATTAGATCAATTACTATCCAGAGCGCGGCGAGCTTCTGTGTCCATTATAGAAACACGGCGCATTACATCATCAAAAACAATTAAACGTTTGGACTCTTCCGCAGATCGTGTTTTATTGGATGCGCCATGTTCAGGCAGCGGCGTTTTTCGACGTAATCCCGATGCTAAATGGCGATTAGATCAAGAAGATATGGATAATTTAATCGTAACACAAAAAGATATATTGCGCCGCTATGCACGTATGACCAAACCCGATGGATTATTGATATATGTAGTATGCAGCATATTTCCTTGTGAAGGCGAAGAACAAGTCCATAATTTTCTGTCCGAAAGCAATGAGCAGTGGGAATGTATCGAAGAAAAACGCTTTTCACCCATTGATGATTATGATGGATTTTATATGGCTAAATTGCGGAGAAAATCAAATACACTTCCTTTAACGGAATAATTATTTTCTTATATGACTTATTTTCCCCGATAGTGGTTCTAAACATTGTTGGGGAAGAGTTATGCTTTTCTTTTTTTTTATGATAAAAAGGAAATCATTTTTCAATTTTTACCACTCAGAACTACTTCCTTACTGCGTATGTATTGATGTCATTAGCTTTTATTTTTTACCGTATTGAGCCATTCATCTTTTGTTATTTCCAACCACAGACATGGAATAGTATTATCCCATAGATAGCTATTAATAAAACGCAATCCACATTTTTCGAGTACACGTTTCGAAGCATGATTTTCTTTATGACATGAGCCGGCAATACTTTCTGCTGCTAAAGTTGTAAATCCATATTCTAAAGCAGCTTGTGCCGATTCAGTCGCATACCCTTTTCCCCAAAAATCGGGATGAAGCCGATAACCAACATCATAATATTCTGAACGATTATTTTCTATTTCAGTCACAAATTTCAGCCCTGACCATCCTACATATTTCCCTGTGGATTTTTCAATGACTGTCCACCGACCAATGCCATATTGCTCGTATTGATTGCGTACTTTTTCAATAATATGTGCAGCTTGTTCAAGAGATTGCAAGGGATTATCACCCAGATAACGATGGACAATCGGTAATGAATCCATAGCAAAATAATCATGGACATCATCACTAATGAAGTCGCGCAAAATTAGATTCTGTGTTTCAATTATGAATTTCATTTTGTCTTACCGTAAAAATTAACGATACTTTTTGAAATTTTTGCAATAATTTCTTCGCTTGCTTTGTACGTTTCCTTTGCATTCATGGTAAACACGGAAATTGCAAGTCTTTTTCCATGCGGGAAAGAAATAATGCCCACATCATTACAAGCATATACCAAAGAATCGGAAATATTTGTTCCCGTTTTATGTGCAACGGTATGAGCAGAAGATAACAATCCTTTTATACGTGCGGATGATGTATAATTAGTGGTCATACATTCAAGTAGAAATGCAGTCGAAGAATCGCTTAACAGCTCTTTTTCATATAATTTCTTCAATAAACGACACATCTCGAAAGGGGGTGAAGAATTTTGATATATTAAACGATTATCTTTTCCCATTTCTCTTTCTGTGTTCTGAATAATAATATGGGGAAATCCACTTTTTTGAATAAAATGATGAACGTTTTTTGTTCCTCCTAATCGCTCGAATAACACATCACAAGCCAGATTGTCACTATAAGAAATAGCATAGCCAATTAATTCTTTTATCGTGAGTTCGAGAGTATCGCCGGGATGTTGTTCTTTAAGAGGACTCCATGTAAAGTTGTCCAGCATATCTTTTGTGATACGTATTTTTTCATGTAATGAGAGAGTGCCTTTGTCTATTTCATGTAATACTGCAATTGCTTGTGGTAATTTATAGACACTCATCATCGGGAAATGGATGGAATTATGAACGGTTAATGTGTCATTATTTTGCAAATCAATCATTGCAATACCCACAGTACCTTGAAAAGGTGCTATCACGGATGATAATTCAGTACGCAATTCTGCAAATCTGTCCTGCGATTGTACAGTCACAATCCCAAAGCACATCATAATAAAAAAAAGAACAATGTTTTTCATGCTTCTAAAGAATTGTGTTTATAATTATATGTCAAATTGTTGTTTATATTCTTTGGCGTATTCAATATAGCCGCGTGCTGACAGACGAATTTTTTCTCTTTCTTGCTCTGTCAGTTCACGCACAATTTTTGCCGGTACGCCGGCCACTAATGTTCCTTCCGGCACTTCGAATCCTTCGCGCACTACAGAACCGGCGGCGACAATAGAATGGGAGCGTACAATTGCTCTATCCAATATTTTTGCACCCATACCAATAAGTATGGAATTTTCAATTGTTGCTCCATGAACAATTGCAGAATGTCCTATGGTCACATCATCGCCGATAATCAGAGGATAGCGTTGATATGTCACATGGAGCATGGATAAATCTTGAATATTTGTTCTTTGTCCGATGCGTATATGGAAAACATCACCACGTATCACGGTATTAAACCATACGGACGAATATTCTCCAATATGAACATCGCCAAGTACAACAGCACCCGGGCATAACAACACTGTCGGATCAATGATTGGAGTATATTCTTTGAATGGAAGAATAAGTGCTTTACGATGTATATCCATAAGTCAAAAAAAAAATCCCCTCAAATATTCTTTGAAGGGATATAATTATTAAAATTCTCACATTATTTTTTAAAATGAATTTCCTGCACTTGCAATACCTCGCGCGTATCGGGGTCAGCAACAATTGCAATGGCACCGCAATGTTTCGGGTCAGGTAAAAATCTGAATTTACTGCTGTCTTTGAGATTGATAGACTGCGTTTTTGTGATTTTTGTACCTTTTTTAATTGCTTGGGCAGAAATACTTTCACCATAAGCACCGGAATTGCCGATAGTCCCGCGCATCACATGGCGATGATAAATTTCCACATCTTGACTGGCGGGTGCTTTAATGCGATAATCGGTTTGCCAATAAAAAATTGAATCTTCGACTAAATAGAATGCCACAGTAGTATTAGGTTTTAAATCTTCCAAAGCTGTGATTGTTGCCGTTACACTTGCCTCGCCGGATGCATCATCCACTTGCGCTTGTAAATCAATCCATGCTTGCGGAGTTTTTTTACTTTCCGACAAATATTTTTCTTCCCATCCGGTATAGGCAACAATTTTTTGTCCATCGAATATTGCTCGATTGATTGTACCATTGGGCTGCCCTGCATTGCCTATAAAATCGGTGAATAATTGCTCGCCGGCTTCGGTACGAAAATCTTGTTTAAATTTTGAGCCAAATGGTCGGGCAAATATTGAACCTGTATGCAATGCCAATACAACAATATTGGTGTCATAGGTTTTTAACAAACGTGATGCTTCTTCGGCTGCCCTTGGACAATTACCGCAACGATATCCCGTATAATCTTCAATAAATACTTTACGAATATATGTGCCATTATTATTATTGTTGTTGTCATCAACGTTTCTTTTATACGGTGACTGAATTTCATCACAACCGTTCAAAAAAGCTACTGCAATTATTGCAATACAAAGAGAATACAGTGAAGTCCTCATGATATAATTCTCCTGAAATAATGATTAGAATGAACTGGAAACAGAAACGGATACACCATTGGAAGCGGGGACAAAACGACAGACCCCTCCAACACATAGAATGCCGCCGCGCACACGCCCATACCCTAATTGCACACGTGTTGCTCCCGTATTATAGACAACATTCGCGCTGTAATAGTGTGTGCTCTCCGGTGAATCCAATGATTTATTGTTATAATTATATTCGTCAAATATAGAAAAAAACCATGATGGGGCTATGGAATATTCAATTAACATATATGCCCAATTACCATTATTACGATCGGTTTTGGGATGGGAAAAGAATCCAAGCGAATCGAATTTTTGCGTGCCGTCCGGGTCTGTATAATCTGCCCACAAATGCTGTACTTCCATGCGAATCGAATTCGTTGGCGATATTTTGTAGGAAATTTCTCCGACAAAGACATGGGATTTGACAATACCGAATCCCGCTCTGCCTTCGGCTACTTCTTTATTATAATATTGGTTCATATATCCAATATTAGTTTTAATTTTCTTACTCCATTTTTTTTGTATTTCAATATTAATATCCTCGAAATACTTCGTGGGACCGAATGCACCAAAATTTATATCATAACGATTGCGATCAAGTGCATTGCGCGTTGTATCTGTGGATTTGGCTAAAGAATAATTGAAATTAATATTTGTTCCATATTCACCGCCGAAAAGCGACCCTTTTTCAAAGGTATATTGCACATCAGCTTGAATGGCAACTTCTCCATTGGGCTGAGTAGCATACGGATAAAGAGTCAGCAAACGATAGGTATATTGTTTGGTGAGTGCCGGTAAAAAATTCATGACTAAATTGGTGAGAGTAGAATTTCTGTCAGAGCGGAAATCCATATTATCCACAGTTTTATAGCTGAGTGAAACACCAAGTCCTGCTGTGGAATATGCACCGGAAAGGAATAAACCATGTCCGGGATTATAATTTAATGCAGTAGGATTGCTCAGCACATTTACCGATGTGGGGTCATTGGCTTTATACGCATATTCGCCTTGCAAAGCAATGTCACCGGCAACGAAATTAAAACGCCCCGACCATGCAAGGACATTTTGAGGCAGAATAAATTCTCCGCCCGGATCTTTTTGAAATTTACTTGTGGCACCACCGCCGATACTTAATTGCCAACCGGTCGGTAATAATTCCGTATCGAATAATGCTTGCCATAATTGTTGTGTGTTTACATCAGCATCAACTGCGCGCACTAAGCCCGGTCCAAAATCAAAAAATGAACGTTGTCTGCCAATCATACCTGTTACTTTTACTCCGGCAATAGGATATAATTTTAATCGTACACCGTCAAGTGCATTATCTAAACCTAAGCCGCGCTCTTCATAGGAGCGTAATATCATACCTGTGCCAATTTGTTCATAGAAACTGCCGGCAGTAACTTCGAATAAATCATCGGTATAGCGTGCATAACGAAAAGGGATACCGCCAAAACCATTGCCATTAGGACCAGCCCAGCGGCTGTCAAAACCAAGAATCTCTTTCAAGTAGGTTTCATAGCGAATGCCGGCAGAAAATTTTCCTTTGGTATAAATTAAATTCAAAAAAGCATTAGAGCGTACTTGTTCATCTACTTTTTGCGCCCCGATGGTGCTGTCTTCTTTATACGATTGTGCATCCACCTGAAAATTTCCGGTTATACCGCCCAAATCAGTTTGTGCCTTACTCTGTAAGAGAACACCAAACCCCAACACCAAACCCAACAATATTTTTTTCATGTACTTATAATAAAGGAGAGAAGAATTTACGGAATATTAATGTGATGTTTCTGAAGTTGTTGTTATTTTTTTGATTTCTTCGAGTAATTTTTCTTCATCACCCGGGGCATAGGAATTATGCTGACTGATTATTTTTCCATTACCATCAATAAGGAAGGAATGGGGCACAGCATTGACATTCATAGCTCTTCTGAAATCACCATTAGGATCAAGAAACACATCAAATTCCCAGCGACGACCTTTGACGAATGGTGCTACTTTTGCCTCATTGCGAGCATCATCAATAGAAATAGCAATAACTTTTACGCCGGTTTGTTTCCACTCATCATAGTTTTCTGCGATGGAAGCCAATTCTTGGATGCACGGTTTGCACCATGTAGCCCAAAAACTGACAAATATGGGTTTGCCGCCATTATGAAGTGTAGAAGTATTGACGGTCTCGCCCGATACCTTTTTTACCGTTGCCGATGGCAATACGGGTTTGGGGGCATCATCGCCCGAAACCATCACGCTGAGTGAGCAAAAGCCCACAATAAACAATAACATGAGATGTTTCATAGTGCTCTTTCTATGATAAATGTTGAATATTTTTATGCAAATTACAACAAAGTAATGTTTGAACGATAGGATAAACACACTCATTTGCATGTTCTGTGTTTGTCTGCATTGCAAAAAAGCCATAGAACCGAGAAAAAAATACCCTTAGTATTGTACATATCCGATTGTGGCATAGCGTTTTTTTTCATAGATTTGGCAACATTATATTGTTCGTCATGAGACGGTTTCCGTTCTTTTCTCTTTCATATATACAGTTATGACAACACCTCACTCAATGGGGATAACCTATTTCCCATCAATAGACCTCAACGATTTGCGCCCCTATATTGACTGGTCACCATTTTTTCTTTCATGGGAATTACGGGGTAAGTATCCCGCCATTTTTGATGATCAGCACTATGGTCCCGAAGCCCGAAAGATATTTGATGATGCTAATAATTTACTCGATGATATTATTGAACATAAGTCACTTCATGCTCGCGGAGTGTGTGGTCTGTTTCCCGCGAATAGCGTCAATGATGATGATATTGAGGTTTATGCCGACGAAGAGCGCAGCACCACACTCACCACATTGAATATGTTACGACAACAATCGCTCAAAGCGGAAGGACAATGGAATCTGTGCTTAGCAGATTTTATAGCACCCAAAGAAAGCGGTGTTCGTGATTATATAGGCGCATTTGCTGTGAGTGCCGGCTTTGGTACGGAAGAACTTTGCGCGCGCTATGAATCTCTGCATGATGATTATTCTTCGATTATGGTCAAAGCTGTTGCTGATCGTCTTGCCGAAGCCGCCGCCGAATGGTTGCATGAGAAAGTACGACGCGAAATTTGGGCTTATGCTGCCGATGAACAATTTTCCAATGAAGATTTAATCAATGAGCGCTATGTGGGGTTGCGCCCTGCGCCCGGCTATCCTTCATGTCCCGACCACACAGAAAAACAAAAATTATTCGCTTTGATTGAAGCTGAAAAACATACAGACATTCGGCTCACAGAAAGCTTTGCAATGTATCCGGCAGCCTCGGTTTCGGGTTGGTATTTTTCCCATCCCAAAGCTAAATATTTTCCCTTAGGCAAAATCTATAAAGATCAAGTTATCAGTTATGCCCAAAGAAAAGGAATGAGTGTTGAAGAAATTGAAAAATGGCTTGCGCCCGTACTGGGCTATGAACCATAATTTTTTTGTATAAATCCCTCACAATAATATGCACACAGATTCACATCACAGCGAAGAAGATGAACAGCGATTGGTTGAAGCATTGACCTTAGCTTTTGAAACAATGAAAACATCGTTGAATAAAGCACTTACACTTTGCGATGAAATTTACGAGTCATTGGTCTATTATACCTTATCCGATAAAAAGAGAGAATATTACACAGCACGAACGCTATTGTTGCGTGGTTCTATTCATGCAGAGTTTCGACACTATGAAAAAGGTCTGGAGGATGTTGAAATCGCATTCAACGCATTTCTTGCTTTACATGATAATGAATATTGTGCTCGTTCGCTTTTAGTCAAAGCCATTGCTTTAACCTATAATGCACAATTTTCGGAAGCACTCAATATTCTTAATGAAGCCACATTCTATGCACATCACACAACAAATGCAGAAATACGTGCCGCCATTCCATTGCGCATGGGATTTGTTCACCACACAATGGGCAATCATGACAAAGCATTGGAATATTATTATCAGACATTGCATGGTTTGGACGAAAAACAATTCCCACTGCTGGCTGCTACTTGCTATAATGATATTGCGGCGTCATTGACACGCATAGAACATTTTAGTGAAGCCGAAGAATATTACAAAAAAGCTATTGCTATCAATAAAAGCAATAATAATAAACGCGGACTAATTCGCAATTTGAGCGATTATGGCGTTCTGTTAACTCAGCGAGGACAAACCGAAGAATCATTGCCCTATCATCTTGAAGCACTTGAATATGCGGAAGAATTTCATTTAGCACATTCAAAAGCAGTATGCTACAGCAATCTTGCCGTTGCCTATTATCAGTTGCGCGACCTTGCACAAAGCATTGATTATTTAAAAAAATCATTGGCTCTGCATGAACATAATAATGATAATATGGGCAAAGGTATCAGCTATGGTAATATTGCTATTGCTTATTCGGAGTTACAAGATTATGACGATGCTTTTGAGTTTGCACAAAGAGGGCTGCATATTGCCCAAGAAATTGGCAGCAAAGAACTTCAGGCATTAAATCATAACACTTTGACAATTATCCATACAAGAAAAAAAGAATATGACAAAGCACTCGAACATAGCGAATTGTGCTATCAACTCTACGATGCCATAGGTAATCGTTTTTCTGCCGGCATTGCATTGTTTAATAAAGCTCAAGCACTTGAAGCATTGCAGCAACTCAAGGAGGCATTGGCATTGTATGAAAGATGTCTCACAATAATTGAACAGTTCCATCATCCACAATTTATTGCACAATGCACGGCAGCGATTGCGTTTATTATGCAAAAAATGGACAATCAGACGCAATCACATCAGCATGAAACAGCAATTAACGAGTATATAGAAAAAACTGAAGAAAATATAAAAAAACATAATATTGCCACATCAGAAATGATGGGTACTTTAGCCGAAATAGCAGAAGCACAAGGAAAATTCGATAAGGCATTGCACTATCAAAAACAATGCACCGAATTACGTGAAAAATTCATAAGCAATGAGGCAGCGCGTCATTTACGCACATTAAAAGCTGAAAGAGAAATTGCCACTAAAGACAAAGAGCGCATTATAGCGGAGTCCGAAAAAGAATTGGCTTTGCGTGATGCGGAAATTTATCGTTTGGAAAAAATAGAATTAGCAGAACGCAATACACGTATCAGCGAACAAAATCAACAGCTCTTGGAGCAACAGGAACAAATTCGCGCTGCCAATAAAACATTGCGCCAAGCATTACTTGATTTGGCAGAACTTGGTGCTTCGCGTTTGGCGCGCACTATTGTCATGGCATCATTGTTTATATTATTTGTTTTGTCTGAAGTGTTGGTTGATCCTATCATTGAAACAATTACCAATTCTGCAATCTTGGGCGTTTTCCTTCGCTTTGGCGCGGGGTTATTGTTCAGACCTTTGGAATCGTATATTGAACATCTGGCAATAAAAAAAAGAAAAGACAGGATATTGTCTATTGTCAAAGAATAATGGTTCTTTGCAATATTTTTGCTCTATGGTGAAGATAATATCACACAAAATTTTTCTAAAAAAATATTATTGGTTTTACGGAAGATGCATGGGTAGTTTTGTCTATCATTATTGCATTGATTTTCGCATTGTCTTTTTTACATTGTGTCATGCCTTTCTGTTGCAAGATTTCTGATGGGAAGCGAAAAATATTGGTACAAGTAATGTGGTAATAAAGTTTCCCGATGTCGAATAAATTTTAATTTAAAAAATTACGTGTTTGTCAACTTGTTCAACAGTAAATGTTGAAATGATTTTTTTCCTATGGCCGGAGTAATAACGGTCCCTGTTTGTCCATCATCGCTACTACGATAAACACCATTATAGCTGCTTGCAAGTAAACAGCCATCACTTGTGGTAGCAAGAGAGTATATCAGAGAATTTCGAGCCGATACTTTTTGTAAGTTATAAACCTATCGGCGGCACGCCAATTCTGCGTTTCAAAATGAGGGGTGGCAGACGTAGTCTGACGAGGTGGATTGTACCCAAAACCGCGCCCCGCTTTTTTCTCCCCGTCGGGGAAGGTCCACTACCAACTGAGTTACTCCCGCAGAATTTTTTCTGCACTTTGGTATTGTGGTTAGGAAAGGATTCGAACCTCCGTACTCGATTGAGAACAGATTTACAGTCTGTCGCCTTTAACCGCTCGGCCACCTACCCAATACTTTTGAGCTTGGAAAAAAATGAAAAAAAATTATTACATAAAGTTTTTCTTCATTTTTTTTGTGCCTTCACTTATTCGGCACACTCTCAATATTTACGAAGAAACGCTCAAATTAATTGAAAAAAACATAAACATATTGTTGCTATTCTCGGCTAAGGGAATCCATGGGTTACCCTACTGCGCTAATGATACAGAGATTGTATATAAACACATTATTTGTATGACAATATATTACCTTTGTATAACAATGCTACGGGTTGTAGTTGTAGTTCCCGAACGAAGAATTATTGTGTATATACCGGACGGAAAATCAATTGTCGAAATCGAAAGAGTTGATTGAGAAATGATATTATGATAGACAGTTTCACCCAAATGATTCACTATTGACATAAAACACGGTATATGATCATCCTTAACAAATGAAATTACAAATTCATTGTGAGCGGGGTTTGGGTAAAGCGAAATATGTGTATCAAACTCGCTTTCAACTGAATTGACTTTAGTTTGTAATGCTTTGAGAGAGAAGAATATTTTATTGCTGTCAACACTCTCTTTATGCGACCCAACGAGTATATTACCCGCCGGTGAAATTCCGATAAAATCAAGTCGCTCTACAATCGTAGAATCGCCCCAACTGGTTAATTCTTGTATTCCCGTCATAAGATCCAAAGTAACAAAAGCATAATCCCATTTTGGAGATTTCGGGTCAAATGTTCCAAGACTTTGCTCTGGAGATGTTTGACCTCCAATGAAGATTGATGATGTGTTCTTAACAGCCGCACTCTGTGCACTAAAGTACTTTAATCCTTCAATTACAAATTCTTTCTCGGGAACAAAATCTTTCGACAATACCGTACAATGTGTTATAGGAATAAATTGAACACCACTTGGCCTTTTATTGTGTATAAAACAATAACCACCTGTAGGCAAAGGTATAAGTATCGGTTTTCCTACCTGATAGTTTGTTTCCTGCCACTCGCGAAACTGCAAAACTTGTCCATTCTTATCAAGTTTATAGAGAAAATATGACCGTGTTGTATCATCCCAAAATCCGAGGCAAGTATAGGTACTATCCGTGTTTCGAATCATTGACTCTATTGAAACTGATGTATTTTTTCCCTTAACAATAGTTTCCATTGGCAAATACAAGAGTATCTTCTTCGACGGCGAAATCCTCATAAACAATGGTGTAAAACCTTTCGTCTGATTATCTGATATTATAAAAGCTACAATATCTCCATTCTCAGAAAAAGTCAACCCATTTTGAGAAGTATTGAGAATAAACACACAAGAATCATTATCTCTTAAATTTTTTGTTTGTATTTCATTACCGGATTCAACTATTTTTTTTTCATACACACTATATATAGTATTCATTATTGATTTGATATATGGAGCTAATCCGACAACGTTTACAGTATCACTACGCTCCTCAACATACGTAATTCTTATAGCTGTATCACCGGAACTTGTTGACCACTGCTTATTACCTTGATAAGAAATACTAAGTAAATGTGTCTGCCATAGTTCTTGACTTACACAATACATCGCCTCATTCTGAAAGAACACTTTATTTATCACTTTATCATACGAATATTCCCATAGAGTTGTATAGTCATTAAGTGATTTATATGTCTTTTCTAGAGGTTTAAGCCCATCAGAATATAACTTTGATGGGCTTAGATTTTTATGATTTTTAATGCTGTTAGTCATAGCGTTTTGTGAATATCCGATATTTACAATAACACAAAACATAAAATACAAAAACCATTTTGCATATATCATACATTACTCACAATTAGAAAAGCAAGGAAAGTTTAAAGATGTGTCTAAGTTTAATGTTTGAGTGCCTCCCGTCGTACTTGATTTACTGTAGGTTAATGGACAAGCACCATCGACGGTATCATCAACACATAGTGTTCCGACAGAAATTTCAACTATAGTTTCTGTAGATTGTATGCTTTGAGTTGTAGAATTATAACATATTTCAGAAACCATTTTACAGCACTTACCACCAAAGCATTTTTTAGGAATTAGTACCATTACTTGATTTTGTGCATCCATGTATGCACAATGCTTCATACAACCTGCTTGGTATGCATAAAATCTTTTCACTCCATTAGGACATTCGAAGGCACTACGTAAGTTTTGAGGTAATTGTGTATAAAAGCTCATAAATTCCTTTTTCATTATCGCAAGGTTTGAATGAAACCATACTTGTTTTTGCCAGTGCGTACCGTTATTTTGGATTTGGTGATTGAATGCAGTTCTACACTCAGGGCGTACGGGATCAATATATTCATATCGTAATATTTGAACTTCTACTTCATCTCCACAACGTCTAATTTTATAGATAGCACGGACTATACATGGTTCAGTTCCGGGTGGCAGTGAACCAAGGGGAAGTGGTACGGTAAAATCGCATGATGATTCCTCAGACCATACATCACAAGGAACGGAACTTCCTTCGCAGTCAGCACCTTTAACAACTGTGTGAAGACTAAGAATCGTTAAGAAGAGTACACAAAACG
>JAFLBY010000053.1 GCA_017302855.1 Candidatus Kapaibacterium sp. | reverse complement strand
ATGCTATGTGCTGCAGTAATAACTTGACCCGATTATTCTTGTTTCACTGATGCGCTTATGTTGACATTTCCCTCCCAAAAAATGGAAACTCTCCTCACAATATTCTGCTGATTGATATGAGTACTTCATGACTCTTTTTTGATTATCATCTGTGGACTGAATCCTATCCATTTGCTGTTGATGTATCAATATCTTTTTATGATTGTTCTATATATGTGTGGTGATTGGAGGACAAATATGTGACTAAAATGAACAAAAACAACAAAAAAATATATGTCTTATGTAAGCTGTATTATCCAATGTTCTGTCAAATATACATTTCTAAGTAAAGAGATATTCCATCATTTATACAGAAATACTGTGTGATTTGACAAATTAACATCATTAAGTGAAAAATGTACTGTTTTGATACAGAAAATCATAAAATTGGCTACTTTTATACTTTTGCGCAACGAAGTAGTACTTTCGCGCAACGAAGTAGTACTTTCGCGCAACGGAGTAGTACTTCCGCGCAACGGAGTAATACTTTCGCGCAACGGAGTAGTACTTTCGCGCAACGAAGTAGTACTTTCGCGCAACGGAGTAGTACTTCCGCGCAACGGAGTAGTACTTCCGCGCAACGGAGTAGTACTTCCGCGCAACGGAGTAGTACTTCCGCGCAACGGAGTAGTACACGCTTCGATTAACAGTAGAACATTTGCAGGGTAACAGTAGAACATTTGCTGGGTAACAGTAGAACATTTGCTGGGTAACAGTAGCACATTTGCAGAAGGAAGTAGAACATTTGCAAGGTAACAGTAACACATTTGCAGAAGGAAGTAGAACATTTGCAGGGTAACAGTAGCATATTTGCAGAAGAAAGTAGAACGTTTGCAGAAGAAAGTAGCACATTTGAAGAGCCAAGTAACACATTTGCAGAGCCAAGTAGAACATTTGCAAGGTAACAGTAACACATTTGCAGCAGGAAGTAGAATATAATCCCTTACATAGTCTATACCATTTCCTTTACGATGAAGATAATCCATAGACAACAGGAGCTAAACAATTGAAAGGTGTATATCCGCTATACATTGTATCCGAGTAATCGCTGAACTTTGTTTAGCCATTGAATGATGTTGCATAGGATTCATTATTAGTAAAAGAATAGCAATGGCATATTGCAGAATAACCGAGCAAAGATGGAAAAATGGAAACTCATTTTCATGCTTGGTTGCTTTGCCCAGAGCGTAGGTCGTTTGATAGAAAGTACGAGAAACTTCATGCAAACAAAAAATTTGTTCTATTTTCGCTGCCAAGTTGTGATATAAACAGAGTAAATATGAAACATAAGCAAGCAGAGCAGTCGGGATTATTGCCGTCATTGGGACTTTTTACAACCATTAGTATAGTTGTTGGAGCAGTTATCGGCTCGGGTATATTTGCAAAGCCGGCAGTGATGGCAGATAAGTTAGGTTCGCCGGAATTGATTATCATAATTTGGATTGCTGCGGGACTTATTACATTGTTTGGTGCATTAACGAATGCGGAAGTTGCGGGTATGATGCCGGCGACGGGCGGGCAATATATTTTTTTCCGAGAGATGTACGGCGATTTTTATGCGTACTTGTATGGTTGGTCAATGTTTATTGTTGTTCAATCGGCTTCGATAGCTGCCATCACATATATCTTTTCAATGTCGGCAGATGCTTTTTTGCATTTGTATCATTTGTCGGATTCGGCGGAGCAATTTGCATTGCATATACCGTTGATAGGTGATATATTCCCATTGAAGGACATCGGAGTGAAGGGCTTAACCATAGCAACGATATTGTTTTTGAGTGGAGTTAATTATATAGGTGTGAGATTAGGCGGCATAGTGCAATCAATTTTCACAACATTGAAGGTTGTGGCTTTGATGGTGATAGTGGTACTGGCATTTACGATAGGCGATGGCAGTTTTGCGAATTTCACTCAAGACACTTTGAAGCCGATGGATGTTGGATTATTTGCGGGCATCATAGGAGCATTGACGGCTGCGTTTTGGGCTTATGATGGATGGAATAATATTACGTATATAGCGGGTGAGGTTAAGAATCCTCAGCGGACGATACCTGTTAGTTTGATGGTTGGCACATTGATAATCATGGCGGTGTATATTATTTTCAACTTGGGAGTGATGTATGTGATGCCTATAGATGATATGCGTGGTAAGTCATTGATAGCGGTGGATGCGACCTCACGAATATTCAGCCAGATAGACCCTACATGGGCAGCATTGGGTTTTGGTTTTGTGACGATGTCAATAATGATCAGTACATTCGGTACATCGAACGGTACAATTATGGTAACGGCTCGATTGTATTTTGCGATGGCTCGTAACAATTTATTTTTTAAGCCCTTGGGCGATTTACATACAGAATACTTAACCCCTCATAAGTCATTGCTTGTTCAGGCAGTATGGTCGAGTGTGTTGGTAATGACGGGCACATTTGATATGCTGACGGATATGTTGGTATTTGTGCAATGGATAGCGTATGCAATGGGAGCGTATGGTGTATTTATACTTCGGAAGCGTTTGCCGGATGTTCCGCGCCCATATAAAGTATGGGGTTATCCTTATATCCCTGCAATATTTGTTATATTTGCTTCCGCATTTGTGGTATTAATTTTGTACAATGATATCAGTGGCTATATAAATGGCACGACACCGTTTATCAATTCGGTGTTTGGTTTATTATTGGTGAGCACAGGAATACCATTGTATTATAGGTTTAAGAATCGTCCACACACACAACAATAATGTCTCATAAAGAGTATCAAAGAAAGAGCACACACATGACCGACACATCAGCAAACACACATCGCCCCACATTGTTATTTGTAGATGATGAGCCAGACTTTTTGAGTTCTTTAGAGGATTATTTCAGTACATTTGCCGAAGTATATACCGCCGCCGACACGACCACTGCATTAACAATAGTAGAAACCTATAAGCCGGATGTTATTATTTGCGATTTGCGCTTGAAGGAGGCGATGAACGGTATAGAGTTTTTGGAGAAAACGATTACTATATCACCGGATTCGGAGCGTATATTAATCACGGCATTTGGCGATATACACAGTATGATCAATGCGATTAACAGGGCGCGATTGTCATATTATTTGAACAAGCCGGTTGATTTTCATCAATTGAAAATGGCTGTATTGCAATTGTCGGAGATAACGCATTTGCGTCACCAGAACAATAATTTACTTGATACATTGCGCTCGACAAACACAGAACTTGCCGAAACAGTAGAGATACGTAATGAGGAGCTGCGTCAAGCATATTCGCATTTGCAGGAATTGCAAAAAACGCGCGAGCAGATGGTGCGCACGGCGGTGCATGATTTGAAAACACCGATAGGGAATTTGGAGTTGGTGTTGAATGAATTGGAGCGAGGCACTTATAATGATGAGGATTTTAAGGAATTAGTATCCATAGCCAGAATGAGTTCGGGCATTATGCGTACATTAGTGGAGGATATGCTTACGGTTGCTGTGATGAGCCAACCGCAATATTCATTGAACGAAGATGTATTTAATTTGTCGGAGTTTTTCGAGATAGCAATTGAGCCATTTTATACGACAGCTCAAAATAAGAATATACAATTGACAATGAATTGGGGAGATAATCTGCCGGATGTGTATGCAGATCCGAATCAATTAAGGCAATTAACTCTGAATCTTGTTTCTAATGCGATAAAATATACTCCACAGGGAGGCACAGTTACTGTACATGCCCAGTATAATGACGGAGTGTTATTGTTTTCGGTCACGGACACGGGCTTAGGAATGACTAGCGATGATATAGCGAATGCTTTTCAAGAGTTCCGTCGTTTATCGGCAAGACCCACGGGCAATGAGTCGAGCACGGGTCTTGGATTATTTATTGTGAAAAAGGTAGTTGATATGTATGATGGTACAGTGAATATACAAAGTGATGGCCAAGGCAAAGGCACGACATTTACCGTCACACTCAAATTAAAACAAGCGATTGAAGAATAGTCACACATTATGAATTTATGGAAAAGAAAGGGTAGAGGATAGATTCTTCTACCCTTTTTTATTATGCGCGATTGTTGTAAGTTTTTTAATCGCAGTGAATAAACTCAAAGTGATTGCAGTGTGCTAAGGTTTTGTAAAGGTAGTGTTATAGCTAAATAATACGTATCTTTGATATGTTGAATTGGTAAAGTGCTTTATCTCATACTAATAGATGAAAGACTAATGATGAGAACTTCCTTTCTGCTATCGTTGATGTATATGGTAATAGTGGGTGTATCGCATTCTCAAACGATGAAGGTTGTTTGGGAGAAGCAATTGGCTGCAAACGAGAAGTTTTTGTCAGTTTCAAGAGATGGGAAATTACTGCTTACATATCAAGCACCCATATTGCGCCTATCGGACGCTCAAACTAAACAAGAAATCTCTTCATTAGAGTTAAAAGGTCCATCTGAACCTATTTCAGCAGATTTTAGCCCTTCAGGAGAGCATATACTCGTTTGCGCAAGCTATCATTATACCTATATGAAATCAAACCCAATGAAAATAATTTATATTAATTCTAATATACAGGGACCATGGGGAGGACTTACATGGCCAAAGTGGGGATACATAGAGGGTAGATTTAGTGATACTTCAGAGTATCATGCATGGTTATCAGCCAGTGTTACAACAGAAACGGAAGTTGGTTATGGACAGAATACTACAGGATATCGTGGAAAAGTAGTTTATTGTGAACTGCCATCAGGGAAGTTCGTTAGAGAAATTAATACCTCATATATTGATGCTAACCGATTTTTATCGGAAGGGAGAGTGACGGTAGTAAGTTCTGTTTCAAATGAAGCAATAATAAAAAAGCAAGATAATCCACAATTCTTACGATACAAAGTTTCGGAAAATATTAGATGTCTTGGACTTTATGAAAGATATTGTATATGCAGTACGAAAATTGTAGATTTGGTAACGGGATATGAAACGAACACAAAATATTCCAACAAGATAATTCTATTGGGCGAAAAAGAATATATTGTCGAGATGTCAGAAGATACTTTGATGTCATTGACTTTACGAAAAATATCAAATACTACATTGAGGTTTCCAATTCCATACTCTGATAAGTTATATAAAAAGTTATATGAATCATCTCAAGAAAATACATTTCTGGGTCTAAAATCAAATAATGTTCTAGAGTATGTGCGTTTGGAGATACCTCAGATTCCCGATGATAAACTTAAGGCAGACTTTAATGTTATTGGTTCTCGAAAATTTCGTACTTCAGATAGTATTCAATTTACAAATTCTTCGTTTCCTTTACTACGAAATCCATTATCTTTTAAATGGTACTTCGGTGATGGAGATAGTAGCAACTTGGAGAGTCCTAAGCATAAATACAAGAAACATGGACTATATACAGTGACTTTAATAGTCCTTTCCGGTTCAGACATAGATACCGTTAAAAAAAATGAGTACATTCAGATAGTATCTCTCGACACAAATATCATAAAACAAACAAAAGTAGTACCAGATTTACTTCGTGTCAATTATTCTCTTAATGGAAAATACATAGTATGCAAAAGTGCGAAATCTACAATATTTCTCAACACGCAAACATTAGAACCAATCAAAACTGTCAATGGCTGGGCAGAAGTTATGACATATAAAGATAAAGAATGTATCATTACACTATCAGAAAAAACTACAGGTAAACTGAAAATTTATACATTTGAAAATGATTCACTGATATATACACTTGATCGCTTTAATATTGAAGGGTATCATGAAAACACAGATATACTTATGTCAAATATAAATGATAGTACTTTTTTTTATATTAAACACCGTACCACATTTCTCCCTGATCCGAATCATACAATGATGGAAGTCTATAATATTGGTTTACTTAATTTGTTTAACAAAGATAGCACTAATGGTATCAAAGAATTTAATCCGAAGATTGCTTATCAAAATGAATTTTATGCTAAGAGTCTTAGCTTCAATATATATAAAACAAATTTTGTCGCGCTTTGTGTCGGGGGTAGATTTTCTGTTTTTAACTTATTTTTAGGTAAAGATATAGTTAACGAAAAAAATGAACCATCGGAGCCGGTTCTATTATTAGACACAAGTGCTGTACTTTTCCCATCAAAAATATACTCAATAACATTGGGTAAACCTGTGAAAACACTACAACAAAAAAATGTACTTTCGTATGAATTACTTGATAATAGTAAGTATCTTGTGGCGACATCGGATTATTATACACCACTCATGATAATGAATGTTTCTCAAGACACCTTGCATCTATTTCGAAGCACAAATGAGCCACAAATATCTTTATCCCTTCACCCCAATAATCGAAATCAATTTGTGTCTTGCGATACTAAAGGAATTGTAAGCCTCTGGAATTTCCCGAATTTTAGTGATAAACCATCAAAATTAGAGTATATAGATTTTACGTCGAAACTTGTTCAAAATACTGTCAATCTTGTTTCCTTCACTTCTTGCTTGATACCTTCCTTTGCGGATGCAGAATATAGGTGGGATTTTGGTGATGGTACAGAAAGTACTGAAAGAAATCCCACACATGAATATTCGACCTCCGGTAATTTTACTATACGTCTTCGAGTGACTGTTCCAAATATCTTGGATACAATTATTGAAAAGAAAGCATTAGTTACAATTGATTTTTCGCCAATCTCGATAGACTTTTATACATACGACATTGAGCAAAATAGAAATTACCCAATAAATTTTATCAATAAAACATATCCTCTACATCAAAAATTTGCGTATAAATGGGATTTTGGCGATGGTGCAATCAGTTCTGATATTAATCCAACTCATACGTATGTAAAAGATGGGAAGTACACAGTTAAATTGACGATATCTCGACCGGGATTAAATGATACTTCGATAATAAAAAAGGATTACATATCAATCAAAAGAACATTAAAAATCACCTATGTTTCACAATTACCTTCACCTATTTTTTATGACCAGCCCTTATCAGTTCGTGCAGTTGTTCAAGCTACTGATGCAAATATATCTGTAGCATGGTCTGTTGATGATGAAATTATCAGTACAAACTTATCTGCAGAGTTTAATTTTTCACAACTTTCTTCAATCCAACAGATGTTGGGCGTAAAAAGATTGATGTTTCAAGCAAAACTGGATACAATTGAATATGCAAGAATACAACATGTTTATGTGATGCCAAAACCACGCAATAGACTGTTACAACGTGGAGTAACATTAAATACTCCGTTAAATATTTTCCTTGAAACATATCCGTTAAATGGTAATTATAATTACGAGGTTAACTGGGGCGATTCTTCAGTGACAAAGTACTCCGGTAGTTCACAACAGCAAGTTGAACATATATACAAATCAATTGGTGCCTATCGTATTGTGGTGCACATCAGAGAAACAATGAGAAAAAGTGAAGTATATGATACATTATATACTATTGTTTTTCCGGATAATCAACGAGATTTTGTCAATCCGACATTAAGTACAGGAGAATCCATTGTCATGCAGACTTATGGTGTGGAGAGTAAAATGAGTATTTTTTCTATGACAGGTACATTAATTCGACAATGGGAATATACAGGAAATGCTCTTCATGAAGAAATATGGAACTTAGAAGATGAGTACGGTAATCGCATAGCGGCAGGTATGTATTATATAGTATTTAAGAATGAAAACATTCAGTCTTCGGTTATTCCTGTTATAATTATGTATTAGTGAAAAATAAAATGATGGTATATTTAATAAGTGTCATATTGTTCGTGTGTTTTTTTTCAAGCCAAACGATATATTCTCAAACGATGAAGGTTGTTTGGGAGAAGCAATTGGTTGAAAACGAGAAGTTTTTGGCAATATCGAAAGATGACAGAATGCTGCTTCTCTATAATATGTCAATCCAAAGATTGATGCTGTGGAATGTCGAAACTGATTCAGTTGTGGATACTTTATCCTTACCTGAGATAATATCGGCAGATTTTAGTACTTCAGGAAATCATATAGTTTGTTCAGCTACAGATCAAATCTACTTAATTGAGACAAATCCATTAAAAGTAAAAAAGAAAATTCAGATACCAAAAGAATTTTATGTTTTCAAAACAACTGAAGTGGTGTATGTCAATGGAACGGAGAATAAGGTATATTGTGGACTCCGAAGCATGTTAGGTGATCCATGGAGCTATATTGATGGAGGATATGTTGCACGTATTGACTTTGAAAAGGAAAGTGTTGATAGAGTAACACAGCTATTTTTGCCATCATATTTACAAGTATCGGCAAAAGATGAATCATTACTCTATTATGCAACCAGAGATGATTATGAAGATTATCCGGGACAACCATATAAACATAGTACGGAAGAATTTACGTATATGTTCAATCGAACGACAGAGAAAAAGAATCACCGAAAGTCTGTGTATAAAAGACCACTCTTTTTTTATGACGCAAATTATGTACTTTATGAAGATTGCCTTGTAGATTTCTATAACTTTGAGGAAAAGAAAATTACACCTAAACTTTCTTCGCTTTTTGGTGTCCTTGGAAATTCGAGTTATATTGTCGAAAATGATGGCGGCAATATATATTTAAGGTATATAAAGACATTGCATTCTCGCATACAGTTAACAGGTGATTCACACAGTTGTATAGAGATAAAGAGGTGTAATTTACCGAATGAATTCGTTACAATTTCCCACGATAGCATTTTACGAATTTGTGCAATAAATGAATTAGTCAATCCTGACTCTTTAAGTGTTGTGCCAAATTTTCGTATGAATTCTAACGGTATTCGTACCGGTGAGTCAATACAATTTGTGAATACAAGTTTTCCCTTAAATGAAAAATGCTCATTTCTTTGGGATTTTGGTGATGGAACTCAAAGCACCGATCGCGACCCTAAGCATGTCTATGATGAAGCACGATATTATACAGTTACTCTTAGTGTATGGGATCAATTTCAAAGACTACAGATAGTGACAAAGAAAGATATTGTCTTTGTTACACGAGAAGATACCAATATTGTCTTGAAAAAAAAGTTTCCTAAAACAGGAATAAATTCAGTTAAATATTCATCAGATGGCAAACGATTTTCTCTTTCAAATGACAATACGTCATATGTTATTGAAACTAAATCAATGATGATTATAGATTCATCACTGTTGAAGAGTGAATACTTATTCTCTATACAGTATGAAGGAAAAGATTGTATTCTTTCTCTAGGAAATTTTAAGGAAAGGATTAATGGAATTCATGTTCCTTCATACATTACTTTTGATGTTACTATAAAAGCACTCCAAAACTCTGAATTGTTACATAAATATTCCCAAAAACTTTTATTTCCTTCCTCACAGTTTGAACTTTACAATAACAGAAGGAGAATTAGATTTGTTAATGATACATTGTTCGTGATTGAACGATATTATGAATCGAAAATCCCTTATACAGTGCCGGAAATAATTAAATCATCAACATATAGAGTATTTAATATTAATGATACATTATTTGTGCCGCCAAAAACATCATACCTTAGCATGTCAGTTTTAATGGATGAGAATGAGGCAATTGATGATATATTTGTCTTTACGCCACAGGGAATTAAAAATAATGAAACAGGAAAGGTTCATAATGTGTTTTCATTTAAAAATGTTGTTGATACTAAAAAAATAGATTCTAATAGTTATGTAATATTGACAAAGGATTTTGCAACACCAGTAATCTTGTGTAATATTGCAGGCGATACACTTCATCTTTTTCGAAGTGTATTGACCCCGCAGTCATGTATTGACATCAATCCTATTAATAATCAAGAATTTATCACTGCGGATTCATTAGGAAATGTGACACTGTGGAAGATACCGCCATTCAAGAATAATATTCAAAAGCCTGTTCTCGTGGATTTTATTGTCTCGAAGAATAAACAAACTATAGATAGCATTATGTGTTTGCCGATAACCCACCCATCATTCGCAAAAGCTCAATATGAGTGGGATTTCGGAGATGGAACACAAAGTATAGATATACAACCAACGCATCACTATAAATCTAACGGTGATTATACGGTTCGTTTACATTACAGAATTCCTAATGTTATTGATACAATTATTGTAAAGAAGATGGTTGTTACAATACGTCTTACACCGTTATCTATCAACTTTACTACAGATAATAATCCACAAAATAAAAACTCTCCTGTTACTTTTAAGAATGCAACATTCCCTTTACATTCATCATTTACGTATGTTTGGGATTTTGGCGATGGTAACCTAAGTAATGAGATACATCCATCGCATACATATTCTCAAGAGGGAGTTTATACTGTAAAATTAACAATTCAAAGAAAGGGACTTCCTGACACATCCATTGAAAAGACGAATTATGTCATTATAAAAAAAGTATTCAAAATACGAGAGATTACTTCAATACCATCTTCTATCCATATCGGAGATAGTGTCCGATTCGAAGTAAAATATGAACCTTCCGATACAAACATTAGGGCAGAATGGTACCTCGATAATACTATAATTGGCGATGATTTATCAATGGTATATAACTTTCGTCCACATAATGAAATTGAAAATACCATTGGTCAAAAGAGCATCAGACTTGTTTTGAAATTTGATACATTAAAAATAGACACTGTAAAAATATTAACAGTCTTGCCCTTAATCTCCACGAGAATACTCAATACTCTTCCGACTGTGTTAGTACCCATCACATTAGAGTTAACTCCTGTGCCGAACAATGGTATGTATCACTATAATATTAATTGGGGAGATACAGTTACTACAATTGCTCATCAAGGTATGCAGGTTGTGACACAGCATTTGTATAAAAGAAGTAGTCTATATCCAGTGATTATTAACACAAAGGAAATGATAACAAATGTAGAAACCACTGATACAATCATGATTCAAGTTTTTCCGGACAATCAACGAGATTTTGTCAATCCGACATTAAGTACAGGAGAATCCATTGTCATGCAGACTTATGGTGTGGAGAGTAAAATGAGTATTTTTTCTATGACAGGTACATTAATTCGACAATGGGAATATACAGGAAATGCTCTTCATGAAGAAATATGGAACTTAGAAGATGAGTACGGTAATCGCATAGCGGCAGGTATGTATTATATAGTGTTTAAGAATGAAAACATTCAGTCTTCGGTTATTCCTGTTATAATTATGTATTAGTGAAGAACATAATAGTTACACTAAAGCTTCTGAAGCAGCATACGCTGAAGACCAAGCCCATTGAAAATTATAGCCGCCAAGCCATCCGGTGACATCAACAACTTCGCCGATAAAATAGAGTCCTTTTACTTTTTTTGACTCCATTGTTTTTGAAGATAATTCATCGGTGGAAACACCGCCGCCCATAACTTCTGCTTTTGCAAAGCCTTCCGTACCATTTGGGGTAATCTCCCAGTGCATAAGCTGAGAAATAATATGTTCTATTTCATTTTTTGAATATTGCTTCAATGGTTTCTGATAATTATTCAAAGCACAGATATTTTTTGCTAAACGCTGGGGAAGTATAAATGAAAGTACCGTTGAAAGTGATTGGTCGCGATGTTGCGGATTGAAGAGTGATTCAGCCAAATCATGATTTGGAGACAGATTTACGAAAAATGGATGTTTGCCTTTACAATAGGATGAAATTTGCAAAATAGCCGGTCCGCTTAATCCTTTATGGGTAAATAACATATTTTCTTTGAAATGTGCTGACGATGCGGAGGTTTCCACATATACCGATAATCCTGCCAATTCAGACCAATGTTTATCTTCTGAACGCCAAAGCAGTGGAACTAAAGCAGGGTAGGGAGCAATGATTTTTAATTCAAATTGACGTGCAATACGTAAGCCGAAATCCGAAGCACCCATAGCCGGAATAGCCGTGCCTCCGCATGCAATCACTACTGTGCGGGAAATTACATCTCTTGTGTGTGTATGAATATGAAAATACTCGTTTTTTTCTATCGAAGAAATAGATACGCCGGTTTGAATTTCTACCCCGACAGTAGAACATTCATGAAGAAGCATTGCTATAATATCTTTTGATGAATTATCGCAAAAGAGTTGTCCTAAAGTTTTTTCATGATAGGGAATATGATGACTCTGCACTAAAGAAATAAAATCGTGGGAAGTGTAGCGTGCTAAAGCCGATTTATGGAAATGCGGATTTTCCGAAATATAATGTTCCGGTTTGACAGTATAATTTGTGAAGTTACATCTGCCACCGCCCGAAATACGAATTTTTTTACCTACGCTATCGGTATGCTCCAACACTATAACCGATAGACCCTTTCTTGCTGCATGAAAAGCACAAAAAAGACCTGCGGCTCCGCCACCTATAATACAGACATCTACTGATTGTTCCATTTATTTAAATTTTACCGTAATATCAACACGGCGCTGTTTTGCCTTCTCTTCATCAGTTAAATTTTTACCCCTGACTAACTCATTACCAAATGCTTGCAATCGCATCACCGCATTAATATTGTTTTTTTTCAAAAAATCAAGAATATATTCCGCCCTTTTTTCGGATAGAGTTTTATTGTAATCATCACTACCTATATCATCCGCATAGCCATCTATGTAGATTTCACCTTTTGTTGTTTGAAGAGCAGAGAAAATAGCAGATATTTTTTGTAATTCAGTGGGTGTAGGTTGTGACGAGTTACTTGCAAAATAAATATTTTCTGCAATATATTCTCGCTTCGGCATAAATTTTTCTTTTGTTGGTTGTACAGATTCATGTAAACAAACAAAGTAAATACCCTCAATATCGCTTTCTTTACTGCTCGAAATTATACAAGCCGTATCGCCTGATGATGTTAAGGAAATGGAGTTTTCAGAACGTGCTGTATTAATCCGGGAACCTAAATTAACAGGTTTTGACCATTTTTTCCATGTTTCGTCTAAACGTTTTGCCATATATAAGTCGTCACTGCCAAAACCTCCCGTTCTGTCTGACGAAAAATATAATGTTTTACCATCTCGCGCTACATAAGGCGATAACTCTAAGGAACCACTGTTTATGTCATCTCCCAGATTCATAGGTTCAGACCATTCATTGGTAAATTCATTAAGAAAAGAAACATAAATATCTAAATCGCCTCGGGAGTCTTGAGTTTCAATAGCCAATAATAGCACTGTTTCATGTGCGCTTAAATTTCCATAGAAGGAAAAATTTTTATTCTTATAATTTTTAATGTTTAATCGTTGTGGCTTTGACCATCGTAATCCATTCCATTGTGCAATTGCAAATCCTGTGTCTATTTTTCCTTGCATGTTTGGGTATGCGCCATAAAGTAAAGCACGCTTTCCGTCAGGTGTAATTGAAAACAGTACATCTGACCCACGTGAGTTTATAGGAATTTCTGCATTTTGTGGTTCTGTCCAATATCCGCTTTTTCTGTCTGAATACCATATATCGTCAGGATCTTTATAGTTCCCAATATTATTGATATATTGTTTCCTGTCAAAATATAATCGTTTCCCGTCAGGTGAAAGTACCGGTAGTATTGTCGGTCTATGAGCATTAATGATTTCCGGCAAACGAATTTTACACAGTGAGCTTTCCGGTTGCGAAAATGTCGGATTTTGTGCTAAACTCGTATAAATTGATGCGAAGACAAGACTGATTACTAATATTGCTTTCATGATTGCAGTAAAGAATTAAATTTAATTAGAAAATTGTGCTTTTAACTCACTCCATGTTGATTGAAGCTCAGAACCTGTTTCGACATTACCGTCGGTCCATCTGCTAATTGACCATAATCCTGTTCTGTCGGGGATAAGAGTTAATCTGAGAATTCCTTTTACTTTTGTCGGTGCAGATGTTATGCTATGATTCGCCGTTAACTCATAATCGGAAACGAAAATTGCGCTATCGGGTGTAATGACATCGAAACGGTTTTTCGTTAAACTCAGTAAAGGTATCTCATCATTTGGCAATTTCGAAAAAAGCGAAAGAATATATTGTCTTTCGTTCGTGAGCGACCATTGGGAGAATAATGTGAAAAAACGAGCAGATACATCACTTGAAGGATAAAAATGAAAACTTTGACGAGCATTTCGGGTCGTATCTGCTAAACATAAAATATAGTTTTCAGTATTTTTCTCTTTTATTGCATTTAATAAATTCTCTATGACCAATGACGCCGAAGTCGGAGGAGTAAATATGCCACCTGCATTCAACGGATTTTCAGGAGTGCGTGTTGTAAAAATATCGCAGCCCGAAATTAGGAGGGTACAAAGTATTAGTAATCCTAAAGTTCTCATAATTTTTTAGCTACGATAATACATCGTGGAGAAAGTTCTACATCGAAATCGCTTCCATCATAATTGCCATGGATACTTTCTATCACAAAACCACTATTTTCAATCATTACCTGTAACATTGGTTGTGTATAAAGCTTTACATTTTCTTCAAATTCTTCGCGTTCACCATCTTTAGGAATAACTGTAATATTTTTTACGATTGTATTATTATGAATGCTTCTCCGAGATTCAATAATCGCTGTTTCGAATGAATCTGTGCTGAACGGTACAATATTATTTTTAATATATTCTGCATTGAGATAATCAAGTAGAAAATATCCATTGTCGTTTAATGAATCGGCAATATTCACAATCACTGCTGCATTTTCTTCATCGGTATCAAAATAGCCAAAACTTGTAAAGAAGTTTACAATAGCATCGAATGGCTTATTAGGGTAATTTTCTCTCATATCGCAACGATACAAATGTAAATGCGACATTGCACCATATTCACTTCTTGCTACATTTATCAGATATTCGCTGTAATCAATACCTGTGACAATAAATCCTTGTTCTGCTAAAGCTGCCGCATGTCTGCCTGCACCACAGCATAAATCTAAAATCCGTGAACCTTTAGGCAAATTCATGGTTTCAACGAGAGACACCGCAGTTTTAGCCTCGTCTATTGTCCTGTGTGAATATAATTCTCTGTACCATGAGCTTTCAAACCATGTAACATACCATTGTTTATTCATAATTGTATTCTACCTTCCAAAGCGCGTGAAAGCGTTGCCTCATCTGCAAATTCTAAATCGCTGCCTATTGGAATGCCACGAGCTATACGTGTGGTTTTTATGTCTAATTGTGAAGTGATTTTGGCAAGATATTGTGTGGTTACTTCGCCTTCAACATTAGGATTAAGAGCTAAGATTATTTCTCGTACATCCGAATTTAATCGTGCTATGAGCTCTTTAATTTTTAAGTCATTAGGTCCAACGCCGTCTAATGGATTTAATGCTCCATGCAATACATGATATAAGCCCTTATATTCGCCAGTTTTTTCAATCGCAAGCACATCATTGGGGTCTTCTACAACACAAATTATTGATTTATCTCTTTTTTGTGAGGTACAAATGACGCAAGGGTCTTGTTCTGTAAAATTAAAACATTGTGAACAAAAGCGCACATTGTTTTTTAAATCTTGCAAAGCCGAAGAAAACTTATCCACGGTTTCGCGTGGCTGACGCAATAAATAAAATGTAAGTCGTTGAGCGGTTTTTCGCCCAATAGAAGGCAAAGAAGTGAATAGCTCCACTACTGTTTCTATTGATTCTGAAGTATAGTGCATAATGTAATTAAATTCTGGTTATATCGCTTAAAAAGGCATCCCGGGAATGGACAAACCACCGGTCAGTGACGACATCTGTTCTTGCATAGATTTCTCTACTTTGTCATGAGCTATATTGATTGCAGCTACAATCAAATCCTGCAGGATAGTTTTGTCTGACAGCAATGATTCATCAATTTCAATGCTTCGTACAGTAAAAGTTCCATTCATCGTTACCTTAACTAATCCGCCACCGGATTCACCGGTGACTATGGTTTTATGCGCTTGTTCTCTCATTGATTCCATGCCGGATTTCAAGCGTTCTGCGGCTTTGGAGATTGAGCTAAAGTCAAAATTCATGGTTAATCCTTTGAAAAAGTGTGCAAAATTACCGAAACATCATTGTATAAAGTCGGATTAAGCATTGATTTGTTTTGTCCGTGTTCACTATATTTGCATAGAAATCGGCGATGCAACTTGATGCAATGTCATTCGTAGCAAGCTCGCCGTTCTTACGGAAAGTATGTCACACACTCTATAATACACAGAGGAGAAACTATGGGTATCTTCAATCGAATCACGGACATCTTCAAAGCTAATGTGAATGATACATTAGACAAAGCCGAAGATCCCGAAAAAATGCTCAAGCAAATGGTGCTTGAAATGGAAGAGTCAGTAAACAAAGCCACTCTCGCAGTCGCTAATGCAATCGCCAATGAAAAATCTTTGGAACGCAAGCTCGCAAAAGCAAAAACCGAGTCAGCCGACTGGCACCAGAAAGCTGTTCAAGCCTTGAATGCCAATCGTGAAGATTTAGCCAAGGCGGCTTTGCAAAAGAAAACTTTAGCTGAAAAAAATGCAGTTGACCTTGAGCCGATCTATGTTCAAGCGAAAACCACTTCCGACAAGATGCGCGAGCAGCTCAATATGCTCAAGAATAAGTTGGAAGAAGCGCGCAGTCGCCAAAGTACACTTATTGCGCGTTCTCAAGCTGCGAAAGCTCAAAAGCAAATTGCACAATCGTTCAGTGGTGTTGGATCTGATGCCTTTAGCAAGTTTGACAAATATGAAACCAAAATCGAAAAACTTGAATCCGAAGCTGAAGCATTCGAAACCCTTGCGGGCGAAAATACTTCACTCGATATGCAATTCAAACAATTAGCTACGGCTTCCACTGTGGACGATGAATTATTGGCATTAAAAGCTTCTATGGGTAAATTACCACCGCCATCGGAAGATCCTGAAATTCTTGCGTTAAAAGCATCGCTCGGACAATTGCCCCCGAGCAATTCTTAATTATGTTTTTGTCACTACTTTATAAAAATGATTAACAAGGATTTACGCATGAATATTACAGATTTAATTGAACAGACCTATAAAAAAATAACCGCTGTTCTTGATGAAAAAAATGTCGAATACTTATCATTCGATAATGGTGCTATTACTATTTCTTTTGGGTCAACGCAAGTGATGGTTGTCGTTCGTGAATTTACCAACGATGATGTCATTATCGAATGTATGGCTAATGTGGTCACAGGAGCAACCATTTCTCCCGAGCTTATGCGTTTTCTGCTAAGGAAAAATGCCGAAATACATTTTGGTGCTTTTGGTTTATTATTCGATGACACCATCGTATTTTCCCATGCACTTAATGGCGCGAATATGAATAGCAATGAATTATTGACGGCACTTCATGCCGTGTCCGTGATTGCAGATCATTATGATGATGAAATCGTTGCTATGGCGGGTGGACATCGTGCTGCCGATCTTGACCATGAACTTTAAATTATAGTTTTCTTTCACAGCCGTATCCCTCGATGCGGCTTTTTTTTATGATAAACGTGAGACATTCGCAATCATATAAAGGAACAACCCTGTTGTTATTGCCCTGGTTGGTGACATTTAGTTTGTTTTGGCTTTATCCTTTGCTGTATGCATTTTATGTCAGTTTTACACAATATTCCACTCTCGGCGATACAAGTACATTTATTGGGCTTGCAAATTATACCAGAATATTTTCTGATACATTATTTTGGAAAGCATTAGCGAATACATCTATTTTTACTTTCGGTACAGTACCTGTCACAACGTGTTTTGCATTAGTTTTGGCTTTGGCACTACATTCTTCAGTGGTTCGATATAAAGGATTTTTTCGGTCAGCATTTTTTCTACCAAGTGTGACATCATTGGTTGTCATTTCGTTGATATTTACCAATCTTTATTCCAAATCAGGCTATGTCAATATACTATTGTCACTTTGTGGATTGCCTTTTCCTGAAAGAGGATGGTTATTGGAACCGGACACAGCATTATTAGGCATAATGGCAATGGATGTCTGGATTTCTGCCGGTTATTATATGGTGCTTTTTTTGGCAGGAATTCAAGCTATACCGACTGATTTATATGAGTCAGCTTTATTATCAGGTGCTAATGCATGGCAGCGTTTTCGCTTTATTACTTTGCCTTTATTGCGTCCGACTATGCTTTTTGTGATTGTTATCAATACCATTAAATCGTTTCAGATTTTTGTGGAAATTTATGTGATGACCAAGGGCGGTCCGCTCAATGCAACCACGACACTCGTCTATATGGTCTATGAACATGCTTTTGAACGAGCTGACACAATGGGTTATGCCTCTGCACTTGCTTTTATTGTTTTTGCTCTGCTTTTGCTTTTTTCGGCTGTTCAAATGAAAGTTCTTAAACAAAAAGCATAAAAAATGGAACAAAATCCACCGCACAAAGGTTCTAAGGGTTATGAAAAGACAAATAGCTGACATAATCTTAATTTTTTGCGGAATTATTGCTATTTCTGTGACACTTCTTGCACAAGACAGCCCTTCCACATCACTCTTTACCGTCAAAGCACAATCAATACTGACTTCTGAAATTTACACATCATCGTCACAAGATACACTTTGGACACCGCGATTACCTCCTTTTGTCGGTAGGGCAATTTTGCGAGGCACGGCGGATATAGCATCTCTTGTGAGCATACCTTTCGAACTGTATTATTCCAATCGTAATTTCGGCACAAATTAGCCTTTTAATCAATTTGGTATTAGTCCTCGTTTGTCAGATTGGCTTACTCTTCATGCAGGGTATTTTTCCCACCCGATTTCCGATTTTACTTTTGGTGATTTGCGTGTTTTGGGTGGGGGAATTG